>JAQBZS010000346.1 GCA_027622115.1 Planctomycetota bacterium
GGCCTTTGGCTTTCAGACTTGCTGGGTTGATAAAGCGGGTGATCTGCAACTGACCGATCTCGACCGGTGCGCCCGTTGAATCGAGTACCGAAACGATTCCGGATTCCGAGACCTGCACGGATTGAGCATCCGCCGGTACTGAAATCGTGGGTTGCAGGACTTGTTGGCGGCGACCGTTCATCAGCACCAAGCGACCGTCGCCGTCTTGCGAGAACCGTCCGCAACGCGTGTAAAACGTGTCGCCCTCGAACGTGATTTGAAAGAATCCCGAGCCGTCAATCGCCAAGTCCAACGGCTGATTCGTCTTTTCCAAGTCGCCGTTCGACGCATCCAATGGAGTCGCAGTCACTTCCACACCGCGGCCAATAAACGTGCTGTTTCCGGACGTGCTGTCTCCCAGGTCACCATTCTTCGACTTGGACGCGTACGAAAGATCCGTCAGCACAACTCGCGACCGTCGAAAGCCGTGCGTGTTGGCATTGGCGATATTGTTGAGAATCACATTCCGAGCGTCTCGCAGCGCCTGGATCGACGGCAGCATCCGTTCGTCGATTCCAGCGGAAAGATCGAGCGATCCGAGACTTGGAGTCGCGACGGGCTCCGCCGGGGCCTCATCGACCAAACCCGCCAACGGTTGCCCGGCATTCGGTGCGGACGGGAACAAGGGCGGCGGACCAAATCTTTTGCGGAGCTTGAGTAAATCGCGGATCGCATCCGGGGGCAAACTGCGGAGTTCCTCAAGCCAGACTTGTCGTTCTTCGTCGGTTGCGTTTGGGAGTCCGTCTCGGACGATTTTTCGCTTTTCGGCATCACCGTTGTTGATGGGGGCGGCGGAGTTGGGAGTCAGTTCTTGCGGCGGGTTCGTGTCCGGCGCGGTCGACGATTCGGTTTGGCTGTCGGTCACCGGCGGTTGAGTCAACTGGATCGGTTGAATGGGATTCAACGAGGGTGCCGGGGGCTGCGAGGCGAGTGCTTCCGGAAAGAATGCCAGATCCGATTCGGCATCCACGGCTTGTGGTTCGAACAGACGCGGCTGTGCGATTTCGATTTCCGGTGTCCAAGGCTGAGATCGCTGGATCAGCGCGTCGGACCGTGGTGGTTCTTGTTGAGAAACTGCGACGTCCTGCCTGGGCAGCAATCGAACTCCCAACAGCAACAACACGCTGAATGCGATAACGAGCGCTAGGCCCATCCCCTGTCGAGTGCTCATGAATCGCCTCCTTGCGAACTCCCGTGGATACGTCATTTCCGGGCGGGAAACTATCGGATCGCCTATTGAACGACAAGACGTAGTGATTCGGCCGCGATTGATGTCGGCGATCGACAGTGAGACGGCGCGCGGTGAGCGCGCTCAACGCACGTTGCCGCTGTCGCCGGAATGCATCATGCAATAAGTGCTTGGCATGACAACCACTTAGGACAATTTCGCGTGTCGTCCCGAGTTTGGTCCTGGCTTTGCATTTCTGGCAGTTGCCGGTCATCTCTCCGCTCGACGCATTTCTTGCGGCACCTGCGGAGACATCGCACTACCGGCCTCATTTTACACACTCATTCCCGTGGCCGACCTCGATGCCGGCCCAGCGTGGCGAACGAATCCATCGAGTGTCTTGTCGATTCGAGTGATTGCACTGGATCGGCAATCCCATCAGACGCGATGTCGGAGTTCAAAACCAAGCGGGAATCCTGCCGGAGCGACGCGATGTTGAATACGTGGAAATCTTGGCTACAGCGACATCACAAACCGCAATCTCGACATCGCAACTCGCGGCAACAAACGTTCAAGCCGCTCGAAATCGAGTCGCTGGAAAGTCGCGAGTTGTTGTCGGCAACGCAGTCGCCGATCGACGGCGTCGGCAATAACGAAATCCACACGGACTGGGGCGCGGCCAACACGCAACTGTTGAGACTGACGACTGTGGAATACACAGACGGCGTCTCCAGCCTCGCCGGCGCGGACCGTCACAGCGCTCGCGAAATCAGCAACACGGTTTCGACTCAGACGGAATCGATCACCAACGATCGCAACTTGTCGGACTATGTCTGGCAGTGGGGCCAGTTTCTCGATCATGACATCGACCTCACCGGTGGCGCGACGCCCGCCGAGCATGCTCCCATCGAAGTGCCGCGCGGCGACGTGTCTTTCGATCCACGCGGCGATGGCGACAAGACCATCGACCTCACGCGATCGCTGTATGACACCAACACCGGGGACTCAGCCGGCAATCCGCGTCAGCAAATCAACCAAATCACGTCGTACATCGACGGGTCGGTGATTTATGGCTCCGACCAGAACCGAGCCAATGCGTTGCGGACCTATTCGCGTGGCAAGCTGAAAACCAGCCCTGGCGATCTGCTGCCGTATAACTCGGACGGCTACCCCAACGCTTCGTTGCCGCACTTGCCGGCCGACCAGTATTACTTGTCGGGTGATGTGCGAGCCAACGAACAAATCGGCCTGACGTCGCTGCACACGTTGTTTGTGCGGGAACACAATCGCATCGCGGTCGAGCTGGCCAGCCAGGATCCGTGGTTGACGGACGAAGACATTTATCAACAGGCCCGAGCGACGGTCTCCGCTTACATCCAGAAGATTACTTACAGCGAATTCTTGCCGGCGTTGTTGGGCAGTGGCGCGATCTCGGCGTATGCCGGATACGACGCGTACGTCAATCCGTCGATCGCGAATGTGTTCTCGACCGCCGCGTATCGATTCGGTCACAGCATGGTGTCGAACGAAATCCTGCAATTGGGTGCCGACGGCAACGTGATCGATTCCGGCCACGCGGCCTTGCAAGAGTCGTTCTTCAACCCCGGGTATCTCTCACAAAAAGGCATCGAGCCCACATTGCGAGGCTTGGCGGCTCAGAAGGCTCAAGAGATTGATCCTTACGTTGTCGATGGTCTCCGAAACTTCTTGTTCGGTGCTCCCGGCAGCGGCGGCTTCGATTTGGTGTCGCTCAATATTCAACGCGGTCGCGATCACGGACTGCCCGATTACAACCAGGCGAGAATCGACTTCGGACTGCAACCGGTGAGTCACTTCTCCGAAATCACATCGGACCCGGAACTGCAACAGGCTCTGGAAGATGCTTATCACAGTGTCGAAAAAGTGGATTTGTGGGTTGGCGGGTTGGCGGAAGATCACGTAGCCGGCTCCAGTCTCGGCGAAACCTTCCAGTCGATTCTCGTCGATCAATTCGAACGCCTGCGAGACGGAGATCGCTTCTGGTATCAGAACCAATTCTCGGGCAGCCAACTGCACGCCATTGAAAGCACGACGCTGGCGGACATCATCATTCGCAATACCACGATTAACGAAATCGCCGACAACGTGTTCTATGTCGGCGGAGCACCGACCGACACGGGTGGTGGCGATTCCGGCGGCGGCGATTCGGGTGGCGGCGGTAGTGATGGAGGCGGAGTGGTCAATGGTCGACCGGGCACTTCCGCAGCCAACGCGGGCATCATCCACGTCGGCACCAAAGTGGATGCCGCGATCGATTCCGGTGGTGAATTCGACTATTTCAAATTCAACGCGGTGGCCGGCGGCGAATATGCCATCCAAACGCACCTAGACACGCTGACGGATTCGTTCCTGTTCTTGTACGATACGGACGGCGTATCCGTCCTCGCCACCAACGACGACTATCAAGGCGCGAAGTCGCGTATCGAATTCAAGGCCGAGAACACCGCGACGTATTACTTCGCGGTGGCCGGCTACAACGACTACTTCACCGGCACGTATTCCGTCGAAGTCGTCAAAACCGATGATCACGGCGACCACGCGATCAGTGCCACGCCGGTCTCCGTGGGTTCCACCGTGGACGGCAACATCGAAAAGCCCGAAGACGACGACTATTTCGCATTCGTCGCAACGGCGGGCACAACTTACACGTTTGAAACTTCGCTCGGCACGTTGCCGGATTCCGTATTGCGGCTGTGGGATACCAGCGGCGACGTCGAACTCGCTAGCAACGATGACGCGGGCGGTTCGCCGGCATCGCGGATCACTTGGACGGCCGCTGAAACGGGGACACACTTCTTGCAGGTCTATGGCTACGGGCATGGGTATCAAGGCACGTACACACTGTCGCTCGCGGTCGGCGCAACTTCCGGCGGCGGCACTGGTGGTGGCGATTCCGGCGGTGGTTCCGGCGGCGGCTCCGGAGATTCGGGTGGATCGGGATCGGGTGCGGTGGTTCCGGCGGATGCGATCGTCATTAGTCTTAACTCCACCGTGGACGGCAACATCGATAATCACAGCGACATCGATTGGTATCGCATCGAACTGGAACAGGGTGGCGAATACCGTTTCTCGACCACGCTCAATTCGTTGCAAGACTCGCTGCTGTACTTGTACGGCTCGGACCGCGCGACGCTGATCGATTCGAATGACGACTTCGGCGGCCCGCAATCGCGGATTGATTTCACCCCGCAAACAACGGGTACTTACTACATCGGAGTCGGCGGGTTCTACGGCACGTCCGGTACTTATTCTCTGGTAGCGATTCAAAGTGACGACTACGGCGACGACGCGCTCCATGCCTTCCCCGTCTCGATCAACACGTCTTACAACGGCACGATCAACGAGACATCCGATCTCGACATGTTCGCGTTCCAGGCCGAGGGCGACACGACTTACACCATCGAAACCACGCTCCACGGTTTACCAGACAGCGTGCTGATTCTGTTTGAAGCCGACGGCTACTCGGAACTGGCCAGCAACGACGACGCGAGCGGAGCGGCGTCGCGGATCGTCTGGACGGCTCCCGAAGACGGCGTATACATCGTTGCGGTGGCACCTTACGGAGCGGCTTACGTCGGCACGTATTCGTTATGGATCGGCGACGGCACGGTTGCGAACGACGGCGGCGGATCGGGAACGGGCGGCGGTTCCGGAGGCAGCGGTTCCGGAGGCAGCGGTTCCGGAGGCAGCGGCGGCGATACCGGTACTGGGACGCAAACGACTCCACCTGCGGACGCACCCGCATTGGCACTCGCCGAAATCGCCAGCGGCAGCATCGACCAGCAAGGCGAATTCGAGTGGTATCGGATCGAAGTCTCGCAAGGCAGCGAATACGTCGCCTACACAGACCTCGGCACGCTGCTGGATTCCGAGATGTCTCTCTACGCGGCCGATCGCACGACGCTGCTGAACTACAACGACGACTCACACGGTGCCGCTTCGGCGATCCACTTCACGGCTAACGAGCCTGGGCCGGTTTACGTCGGCGTGAAGGGCTACGCACAACATATCGGCACTTACACCGTCGCGGTGCTGCTGACCGACGACTACGGAGACAACCCCGCAAACGCCAAGCCCGTCGAAATCAATACGCGGCTGGATGGAGAACTGAGCGACAACACCGACATCGACTTCTTCTCGTTCGAGGCTCGCACGGGCACGGAGTACAAACTGGAAGTTCGAGCAAAAACGCTGCTGGACTCCGTGATCACGCTGTACGACCAGAACGGCACGGTGATTACTCACAACGACGATTCCGACTACGGCGTGGGGTCGCTGTTGCATTGGACGGCTCCGGCGTCCGGCAAATACTTCGTTTCGGTAAGCGGCTATCACAGTTACGCCGGCACCTATCAATTCTTGATCGGCCGATTCAACGCGGCTCCGCCCGTGAAGACGACGTTGCTCAGCCCAGGATCGACAACCTACGACGTTACGCCGACCATTACTTGGACGGCCGTGGAAGGTGCCACTCGCTACGACCTTTGGGTCAACAACTTGACCACCGGCCAACCGCAGGCCATCCGGCAACCGGTACTTACTGTGACGAGCTACACACCGGACTTGCCGCTGGCCGAAGGCACCTACCGAGCCTGGGTCAAGGTATTCGATCAATACGGTGACGACAGCGGCTGGAGCGACGGCCTGGACTTCACGGTCATCGCCGGCACACCCGCGATGCCCACGCTGATCGGACCGCCCAGCGAGACCTATGAAACCCGACCCACGCTGACATGGGACGCGGTCGAACACGCCACGCACTATGACTTGTGGATCAACAACACGACGTGCCGTACAAGTGGCTTCATTCACGAACGCAGCTTGATCACCAATCGCTGGACGCCTCCCGAAGCGTTGGCGGAAGCGGCGTATCGAGCCTGGGTCCGCGGTTGGAATGTGCTTGGCGAACCCGGCCCTTGGAGTCTGGCCATCAACTTCACCATCAACGTGCCGGCTCCGGGACTGCCCACTGTTACCGGTCCCTCGGGACGAGTCGAAACCGGCAAACCCACGATCACTTGGGACGCGAGCGAACACGCCGCCACTTATGAGTTGGCCGTCGACAATCTGGACACCGGTGAAGACGACGTGATTCGTGAATCGGGCATCGTCGGCACGTCGTTCATTCCCACCGACTACTTGCCGGAAGGTCGTTTTCGAGTCCAAGTACGGGCCGTCAATGCGGTCGGCGAATTCAGTGCCTGGAGCGAGCAACACGAATTCCGCATCGACGTGCCGGTTCCCGGTCGAGCCATCGTCACCGGCCCCACCGGTTTGGTGCAGGACAGCACGCCGACCTTCACTTGGGAAACGGTCGAGCATGCCTCGCGCTACGAAATCTGGGTGGACAACAAGACCACGGGAGAATCGGCTGTGATTCGAAACGTCAACCTGACAGGCAATTCGTGGGAATCGGACATCGCATTGCCGTCCGGCGAATACGGCGTGTGGTCGCGAGCCTACAACTCGGCGGGCGAACGCGGACGTTGGAGCGACGGGGTGTACTTCACCGTGGAATCCCAACGACCCGGCAAACCCGTCATCACCGGATCGACTGAAACCGAATCGCCGACACTGACCTGGAACGCGGATGAAAATGCGGTCCGCTACGACTTGTGGATCGACAACATCACTACGGGCGAATCCAAAGTGGTCCGGGAAACGAACCTCACGGATACGACTTGGTCACCCGGCACGCCGCTTCCCGCGGGCGAATATCGAGCCTGGGTCCGAGGCTTCAATCTGGATGACGAAAACGGCGCCTGGAGCGGTCGCTTCGACTTCACAGTGCTGCCGTCGACAACCGGCGGCGGAAATACGGGCGGCGACACCGGCGGAAGCACGGATGGCGACGTTACCACGCAACAACCGATTCTGACCGGCCCGCCGATCGTGGTCGGCGGACGTCCGTCGCTGTCTTGGTCGAAGATTCACGGAGCCGTCCGCTACGACTTGTGGATCAACAACCTGACCACCGGCGAACGCCAAGTCGTTCGTGAACCCCTGCTGACCACGACGTCTTGGACGGCCGATCGCACATTGCCGGACGGCGTGTATCGAGCCTGGGTCAAGGCCTTCGGTG
>JAQBZS010000347.1 GCA_027622115.1 Planctomycetota bacterium
CAATTTACACCTGAACGTGCACTGGACACTGAGGTCATTTGTTCCTTGCCAAGATGTGTCCGGCTGCCGGACTGAGATGCTTTGAACTACCCGACCCCAGCCCCCTCTCGCTGCGCCGAGCCGACACCGCAAACGGAATCGGCCACCCCACCGACCGGCGGTGCCACTCGCCTTGATCTCGGCTGGTATTCGCCGCAGTCCGGGTCCGGATCTACTTCCGGCGAGGAAGTCCATTGGTGGCCCGAGCAGCTCTCTTCGCCGTCAACGACGGTCCGAATCGGCATGACGCGTTGATGTCACTCGACTCGGCAGCAACAGCAAAGCTGGCGACGCGACAAGCCCCAGTCGATTTCGGTCGTGCAAAGCCGACGCCGCCCTACAACGATCGGTCGCAAAGTGGTAGCTTGACCGACGTTGACGCTGTCGAGCCAATCCAAGCACCTGTATCGAAATCGAGTTCCACCACCCAACTTCTTATCGAGAGCCTCGCATGTCGGAAAATCTGAATCGACGAAAATTCCTTGGACAATCCGTTGCCGGTGGTGCCGCAGTCGGCTTGAGCTTGAGCAGCGCGTCGGCCGCCAAGAGTGCCAATGACGAAATCGTGATCGGGGTGATGGGCATGAGCCGAGGGCTCAGCCTGGCACGCAGCTTTTCCGGTCGACCGGGCGTGCATGTCAAGTATCTGTGCGATGTCGACTCCCAACGAGCCGACCGAGCCGTCAAGAGCGTGACGGAAATCGCCAAAAAGGCTCCGCAGGCGATCGGTGATTTTCGCAAGATTCTGGATGACCCGGAGATTGACGCCTTGGTGTGTGCGGCCCCCAATCATTGGCATGCTCCGGCCACGATCTTGGCATGCAGCGCGGGCAAGAATGTGTACGTCGAAAAGCCTTGCAGCCACAACGCGCGTGAGGGCGAGTTGATGGTCGAAGCGGCTCGCAAGAACAACAAGGCCGTGCAAATGGGGTCGCAACGTCGCAGCGGTCCGCAAACGCAAGCCGCCATCGCGGCTCTCGAAAACAATGCCATCGGCCGCGTGTATTTGGTGCGGAGTTGGTACACCGGGGCTCGAGGCACAATTGGTAATGGCAAACCGGTCGACGCTCCCGCGCATCTCAATTACGACTTGTGGCAAGGCCCGGCGCCGCGAGTCCCCTATGTCGACAACCGCATCCACTACAACTGGCACTGGCTGTGGCAGTGGGGCAACGGCGAACTCGGCAACAACGGAGTCCATACGCTCGATCTGTGCCGCTGGGGCCTCGGCGTGGATTATCCGATTCGCGTCACTTCCAGCGGCGGACGCTACGGCTGGATTGACGACCAACAAACGCCCGACACACATACGGTCAGTTTCGAGTTCGAAGGCCGTCGCAAGATCACGTGGACCGGCACCAGTTGCAATCGGCACAGCTCCGGATTCGTCACGTTCTACGGCGACAAGGGCACGATGGAACTCGACAGCAACGGCACCCACAGGATTTACGATGCTGGCGACAAGCTGAAACAGACGGTGGTCGGCAAGAGTCAAGGCGACATCGAGCACATCGACAACTTCGTCGCCGCCATTCGAGACGACAATCCGCTCAGTCTGAATGCCGAGATTCTCGACGGCTACAAGAGCACTCTGCTGTGTCACTTGGGCAACATCGCGCATCGCACGGGTCGCACGCTGAATTGCAGTGCGAAGAACGGGCATATCATGGGCGACGAAAAAGCCATGGCCTTATGGGGGCGAGACTACGAACCCGGTTGGGAACCCAAGGTCTAACCTGGATCACTTCAAATCGATTCATCATCAGGAGATCGCGATGCAACCTCGAACCATTTCTTGTGACATCTGGCGGGCCGTGACCGCGTGCTGTTTCTTGGCGCTCTGCTCAACGCTCGTCGCCGATGACAAAAAACCAAACGCAGACGAACTCGTCAAGCAGTTGGACTCGGACGAATTCGCCGACCGTCAAGCGGCGACGGAAAAGCTGACGGCACTCGGGACGTCTGCGATTCCCGCCCTGATTCAAGGCGCTCAATCGAGGAGCCTCGAACCACGACGCCGATCTTTGGCCGTGCTGTCCGGCTTCTTCAAAGGTCAGGACGCCGAGACGAAAGCGGCGGCAAAGAAGGCACTGGAAGAATTGGCGAGCGGCAAGGATGTTAAGCTTTCCTCTGCGGCCAAGAAGATTCTTGAGCCACCGAGAGCGCCCCAGGTCAATGGTGTCTTTGGCGGTGGAATCCAACTCAACATCCGCGGTGGGGCCAATGTCCAAGTCTCGGTCACCGACGCAAACGGCGTCAAAACGATCACCGTGAAGGAAAACGATGTCACGGCCAAGATCGTGCAGGACCCAAACGGGATCCACGGCGAACTGACCAAGAAAGACGCCAACGGCAAGGAACAAACGACAAAGGTCGAAGCCAAAGACGCGGACGACTTGAAGAAAAAATCGCCTGAACTTCATGGATATTTCGAGAAATACGGCCAGGCGCGTGGTGGCATCGTTGGGGCTCGCATTCAACTCGGTCAGCGTGCTCCTCGGGCGATTAATCCGGCTCAAATGCTGATTCCCGGCCTGGTCGATCCTCAGGATCTCAAAGGCGCCGACGATAATCTCGCCAAGGCGATCGAACAGCTTAAAGAGCTTGCCAAGGCAACCGACAAACCGGATTCCATCAACGAAGCGATCAAGAGTCTGGAAGCCGCGCGGGGCAGCATCGAGAAAATGAAGCAGGGTTCGGACATGCGCGAATTTCATAAGCGCTTCCGGGAAGCCATTGAATTGCGTCAACAAGACCTGCGACGCCAAATTCCTGTGCCGTAGTCGGCGGGTGGGCCGGTTTTCTTGAAAGCGGGTTTCTGTTGGTTCTTGGCAGGCTCAATGTAGGACGGGCACTCTTGCCCGTCTTTGCGCGGCGAGACGGGCAAGAGTGCATGTCTTTGCGCCGGGAAACGGGCAAGAAAGAGTGCCCGTTTTACGCCGTGGATCGGGTGCTGATTCCAAATCAAAGAACAAGTTCCGTGCTACGCCGCCATTCCCATCGCCAAAATCAACAATGAACAATGAAACGACCAGAGTCGCCATCTATGGCTCGACAGGCTACGCAGGGCTCGAACTCATCCGAATCTTGCTGCGGCATCCGCATGTCGAGATCACCTGCCTGACAACCCGACAGGACGATGCGCCACACATCTCGGAAGTCCATCCGTCGCTGACGGGATTGCTGGACCTGCGCTGCGAAAACCTCTCGCCGGGTCAATTGGCGGAACGAGCCGACGTGGCATTCTGTGCTTTGCCGCATGTCGCGAGCATGGAAGTCATCCCGGACTTGCTGTCGGCGGGTTGCCGCGTCGTGGATCTGAGCGCCGACTATCGCCTGAACGACCCGAACGTCTACGAGCAGTGGTATCATCACCAGCATATTGATGCCGAGCGACTGGCGACGACCGTCTACGGACTTCCGGAACTTTGGGCCGAGCGGATCAAGGGCGTGGACTTGGTTGCCAATCCCGGCTGCTACACCAGCACATCGATCCTCGGTCTGGCCCCGTTGTTGTGCGAGGAGTTGATCGAGCCGACTGGGATCATCATCGACGCGAAAAGCGGGCTCAGCGGTGCCGGACGTCAGCCGAAACTCGGCACGCTCTTCGCCGAATGCAACGAAAGCTTGACGGCGTACGGAGTGGGAAACCATCGTCATACGCCCGAGATCGATCAGGTGCTTTCCGAGGTCAGTCATCAAAACGTGCGAGTCATTTTCACGCCGCATCTGATTCCGATGGACCGCGGCATCCTTTGCACGATGTATCCCCGTATGAAGGGAACCGCGACGCAATCCGACTTGCTGGACGTGTATCGCTCGTTCTACGAAGGCAAACCGTTTGTTCGCATCGTCGAGCACCTGCCGGCGACGAAGCACGTCACGGGCACAAACTTCTGCGACATCACGATCCGGTTCAGTCGCGATCAATTGATTGTGTTTTCATGCACGGACAATCTCATCAAGGGAGCGTCGGGCGTCGCGGTGCAGAATTTCAACCTGATGTGCGGATATGCCGAAACCACGGCACTGTTGTTCTAAGACCTGCGCGAGCGCTTCCTTCGCCAAACGGCGGAGGCGGTGCTGCGAAACCACCGTCTGGCGACGTTGGCTACTCGTGGTCTTCCGGCGCGAACGAAGTCTCGGCCGGTGGCGATACCTCGGCGTTTGGCTGAACCGGCATTGCGGGCTGGAGCATTGGAAAACCGCCCAACGAATTGAGGTCGATCAACATCAAATGCTGCCGCCCCGAGGCTTTGGGATCGACGATGGTCAACGGACGCTTCGACAGAACCTCGGCGACCGCATCCCAGTAGATTTGGTTTCCCGTCAAAGCGGGCCAGCGACGAAATGTCTCCCGCAAGCTTGTCAGCCGATCCGCCGTGGCCGACGCGGATTCTCGCCGCATGGCCGCGTCGCGATAGGCCGTGTGCAGTTCCGACGCGGACTCACCCGAGATCAGGAAGTTGCCTTCGGGATCTACGGCAGTCAATTTCTTCCAGAGTTCCGGGCTGATCATCGACTTGTCATGAGCCGAAACGGTGTCGCCATTTGTAGCAGTCGGCTGGGCGTCAACAGGTTGTTCGTTCAATTCCGCTGCGATCAGTTCGATCGCGCGAACTCCCGCCGCGTTGAGCATTGTGGACCGGTAATGCGACCGAGCTTCGCTGACCAGTTGCTCCCGTTCTTCGAGGGAATCGGCGACGTCGCGATAGGCCGGCACCACCGATCTCGGCGGGTGTACGTCGAGCAGATTGAGGTCCACGATCAACACGCCGATCTTGTACGGATCGAGCCGCCGTCGGAGTCGTCGCAAACATTCCCGTTCGAACTCGTCACGTTCGCCGGTGAGCATGTGATCCAAGGATGTGCGTGACGCCTGCATGCGAATGACGGCGTCGGCAGCCGAGCGGATTGTCGCTTCCGGCTGAGCGGCTCCGAAGACGAATCGCTCAAGATCGGCGATGCGAAACTGCACCTCGGCCGTCAATTCCACCGCCACTTCGTCACCGGTCAACACCAGCCGCTCGGGGCCGGTTGCCGATTCGTTATGGGCGTTCGTCCATTCGATGGGCGGCGCGTAAGCGCTGTTTGTCGGCTTCGTCGCGTTGGCCTCGACGAAGCCCACAGTCACGGATCGCACGCGGTCGGTTTTCTCACGATGCACGCGTTCCAACGGAACCGGCCATCTCCAATAGAGCCCCGAATCAAGCGTCTCGACATAGCGACCGAAGCGAGTCACCAACGCGGATTCGTCCGCAGGAATCAACACGAGGCCGGTGGTAAGCCACCACATCGCCGTGCTCGCCGCCGCCAGTCGTAACAGCAGCGCCCAGTTTCGCAGCAGCCAATAGCTCCAACGCGTGGGCGAAAGTGCTGCGGTAATCGAGTCGGACATGTCGACCAAGCGAGTGGCCGTGCGGCCGAGGCGCGTGGTGGCCCAACCTTCAAACCACAGCAATCGCATGGCATTCAGCATCACCGCCAGAGACGACGCTTCGTGAAAAACCGCCCCGCCAACCGGTCCCAATACACCCACGCTGCACAGCAACATGCCAAGTGCGTTCATCCCAAACGCAAAAATGAAGATGCTTTGGCGGATGTTTCTCACCATCTGACGAGCCAACCGCAACAGGCCCGGCAACGGTCGCAGCGGATCGCCCATCAACACCAAGTCGCCGGCTTCCGCCGCGAGATCGCTGCCCACGCCGCCCAACGCCAGTCCAACCGTGGCGGACGCCAGCGCCGGAGCGTCGTTAACGCCGTCGCCGACCATCGCAACTCGACGACCAGCACTCGTGGCGGTGTTGATCCAGGATGCTTTGTCGGCGGGCATCATTTCGGACTGAATCACGTCGATCTCGCCCACGGACTTCGCGATCGCCCGCGCCGAGGCGTCGCGGTCACCGGTCAACAAGGCGAACGACGTAATTCCCGCCTGTTTCAACTGCTGGATGACTTCGCGACTCTCCGCCCGCACGGTATCGCGCACGCCGATCAGCCCCAGCAAGCGACCGTCGATCGAAACGAGCAACACGGTCTGACCGCTGGATTCCAGTTCGGCGATCCGCTCGGCCATCGTCGTGGTGATGCTGACGCCGCGTTCGTTGGCGAGCTTGACGTTTCCAACCAGCACGGCATGAGCGTCGGGCGGATTCGCGGACGCCTTTGAATCGAATGCGGTCCGCGCCCAGGCTCCCAATTGGCTGGTTCTCGCGGTCGCTTCCACACCGGCGCCGGGAAGCGCCATCGTCTCGTCCAACCCCGGTATCACGCACCCGCGAGCCTCGGCTTCCGTCACCACCACGCGAGCCAACAGGTGTTCGCTGCGTCGTTCGGCCATCGCAGCGACTCGCAACACATCGGTGGCGTCGAGCCCGGCAACGAAATCATCAACGGCCACCACATCGCCGACGGTCAACGCCCCCTGAGTCAGCGTGCCCGTCTTGTCGAAGGCGATGGTGTCGATCGAGGCCAGGCGTTCGAGGGCCGCCGAACCTTTCACCACCACCCCGGTCCGAGCCAACCAGGCCATGGCGGCCATGACGGCGGTCGGAGTTGCCAGCACCAGTGGGCATGGACAGGCGACGACGAGCACTCCCAATGCCGGCCGGAGCCCCGCCGTCCAAGAGCCGTCCGCAATCCTCCAAGCGATCAAAGTGATCGCGGCCACTGCCAACACCACGGGCAGAAACATACGAGCCAAGCGATCGGCCGTTCGCTCCAGCGGAGCTTTCCGGGCCGTTGCATCGGCAACCAAACGGACGACGTGGCCCAGCGTAGTTTCCGTGCCGACGTTCTTCGTTGACAGCGTCAACCCGCCGAATTGATTCAGCGTGCCGGCATACACATCGTCGCCGACGGTCTTGTCGACCGGGACACTTTCGCCGGTCAGCGCGCTCTGATCGACCGCGGAGACACCTTGCAGGACGCGACCATCCACCGGAATCCGTTCGCCGGGACGAATCACCACGGTGTCGCCCACGTTGACGTCGTCGAGCGACACGTCTTGTTCTCGATCATCGCGGACGATATGCGCGATTCGCGGGCAGAGATCGAAGATGCGGCGGATTTCGCGCTGCGCTCGGTCGATGGTGTAGCCCTCGATGCTTTCGCCACACAGCGCGACGAACACCACCAAGGCCGCGGTTTCGTGTTCGCCCAACACGATGGCGGCCAGCGCGGCGAGTGTCAGGGCCAGGTCCGCACCGATACGACCTTCAAACAGATTTTCGAGTGTCTGGTACAGAATCCGAGCGCCGCCGGTCACCGCCGCCAGCAA
>JAQBZS010000348.1 GCA_027622115.1 Planctomycetota bacterium
GGGCGAGTTTTCAACACCCTACCCACAACCACGTGGATGCCCGTCGTCGTTTCTGTTTTCTCGATGTTGTGTGTCGTTCAACTCGCAGCAGTTGCGGCCATTGAGCGGGACTTGGATTTCGGCCTCGCTGGCCAAAGATTGCTCACTGCTTCAAGCAATACAGTGCCTGACTGGTTCGAAGAATCAGGGCACCATCCACGGCCGCTGCGGTTGCATAAAGGGTTCCGCCGAGCTTGTTCACGGCGAGCTTGCGAAACGTTTTGCCGGGTTCGATGACGGTTGTTTCGCCATCGCGCTCGAAGAAATGGATGCGGCCATCGGCGTAGAGCGGCGAAGCCCAGAAGCGTTTGCCGATTCGCTCGGTCCAGTGTGTGTCTCCGGTGCGGGCATCGATGCACGTGGCAACTCCACCATCGGATGCGAAGTAGATCTCGCCACCAACCAACAATGGACACGCCACGTTGGGAACCTGCTTCGAATACTTCCAAGCAATCGTTGGTTGAGTGCTATCGGCGGACTTGTCCAAGCGGATCGCCAGCAACTGCGCCTTCATGTAACCGGTCGACGCATAAATCAACCCGTGGCCTGCAATCGGTCGGGCGGCATTCGAGAATCCGAGCATCCCATAATTCAGCTTCCACAACTCTCGACCGGATTCCGGGTCGTAGCCGTAAAGCCAATCCGCGGCAGGCGAGACAACCTGCGGACGGCCATCCACATCGACGACCAACGACGTCGCGTAAGACTTTCGCAGTTGCACATCCGGCCGCAGACCGCCTGTGCGAACCGTCTTCCACGCTTGTTTTCCGGTTTTCTTATCCAGAGCCACGATGTACTGCACGTCGATCCCATCGCAATGCACGATCAACAGGTCCTTCCACAAGATCGGCGAACTTCCCGGTCCGTTCTCGTGTTTGACCCGCAGGGTTTGGTTCCGCCACAGCACCTTGCCGGTTGCCGTATCGAGGCACGCCATGCCGTACGTTCCGAAATGACAATACAAGCGACCGTCTTCGATGATTGGCGACGGAGTGGCGTAGGTATTCTGAGCGTGAATTTCCTGGGGAGTCGATTCGTTCAACAACTCGACATCGTGCAGAATTTCGCCGGTCTTCAGATCGATCCCGACTGCTCGCAGACTGATCGATTCGGAAATCGTCAACGGCTGCGAATTGGAACTGGCTTTCCGACGCCGCTCCGCGTCCGCCTCGGATGCGGGCTTGTCGATCGCTGTCGTCAACCACACTCGCCCAGCGTCGATGACGGGTGTCGACCAGCCGTTTCCAGGAACCTTGACCTTCCAGCCGACGTTTTCAGTTTCACTCCACGAGACCGGCAAGTTGGTCGCGTCCGCATGACCTTGTCCATTCGCTCCGCGCCATTCGGGAAACCGATCCGCGGCGCTCGCCGGACTGCTGAAGGAAAGAGCGACGACCAAGGTAAGGCTCGATCTGAGATACAACATTGGGGCTCCTGGTGATTTTCGAGGCGTGAACGTGGACTCGTCCCAGCATAATTCCGAGATTTGACCGGGGGTACTTGACTGAACTCGAAATCAGTTTGAAAGCCGGAAGTCTCGATCGCGTCTAACCGTCAGCCGATGTTCGGGGGACCGTGTCGCTTGATTCCGCGTCCGCAATCTTCCGTCCGCGAGCGCTGGCTGCCTGTTTCAAAATGAACTCGATCTGCCCGTTTACGCTGCGCATTTCTTGGTCGGCCCATGCGCGGATGACGTCATAGAGTTCGGGGTCGAGTCGCAATGGGAATGACTTGCGGGGCTTCGCCATGATTGGATGCCGAGGGGAATGTGGGCCGAACAATGCGGCCTGACGCTTATTGATGTTGCGCGTCCTGAGTCGCGAAGCGACGGCATTCGATAGCCTGAGGTGCAAACCCCAGGGAACATGGGATGTCGCGTGGAGAGCCGCGAAGCGGCGACATGAGGTGGCGCGACGGACCCATGCCGCTGCGTCGCAGCTCAGACAACTCTCACACTCGAATACCTGGGGTTTGCACCCCAGGCTATCAACTGCCACCGCTACGCGGTTCGAAAACTCGCAACACTGTTGGGTGAAACTTCTGCCGCTCGCCGAAGTGCTTCGCGCTAACCGTAGAGCGTGCCCGTATTGATCACCGGCTGAGCTTCCGATTCTCCGCACAGCACGACCAACAGATTGCTCACCATCGACGCGCGTCGTTCGTTGTCCAACTCGACGACGTCCTTCTCCTGCAATTCTTGGAGAGCCATTTCCACCATGCTCACGGCACCATGCACAATCATCCGGCGTGCGGCGATGATCGCCTCCGCCTGTTGACGCTTCAGCATCGCGCTCGCAATCTCGGGTGCGTACGCCAGGTGAGTCAGTCTCGCTTCTTCCACGACGACACCCGCCTTCTCCAAGCGATCTTGCAACTCCGCCTGCAATGCCACCGAGACTTCCTCGACACCGCTTCGCAACGTGATCTCGTGCTCCTCGCCATGGTCGTAGGCGTAGGAATTCGCCAGATGCCGCAGCGCGGATTCGCTTTGCACGGACACATAATCCTTGTAGTCATCCACATCGAACGACGCCTGAGCCGTGTCGTCGACGCGCCACACCACCACGGCCGCGATCTCGATGGGATTGCCGCGCTTGTCGTTCACCTTCAGCGTTTCGCCATTGAAATTTCGAGTCCGCAAGGAAATGCGATGCTTGCTGTTCAGCGGATTCGTCCAATGAAATCCACTCGTCTTCGCCGACCCGCGATATGCTCCGAACAGCACCAGCACGCGGCCTTCGTTGGGTTCCAGCGTGTAAAAGCCCATCCCGCAAATGCCTCCCGCAAGCAACAGCAACACATGACCGATCAGTTGCCACCATTGAAGTTGACCGTTCGACGCATTCGAGACGAACGAATAAATCAGCCATCCCGCCAGCACAAACAGTCCCAGATTGACCAACAACATCAACCAGCCATTGATAACGCCAATTTTTCGCTCGGTGGTCATCGCCAAATCTCCCATGCTTGAGTCCACTGGTGTGATATCCACATGATATCACTCTGATATTTAACGTCAACTTCAGAATGTGGCTCACGACGATGTTTGAATTTCGTGGATGGCTCGAAGAATCTACCGCTTGAAGAATCCACCGTTCCAAGACTTGCCAACACAAAATAGGCGACTACATGAAACCGCAAACGGGTGCCGAGTACATCGCTGATTCGCTCGCGTCGTACGGCGTCTCGCACGTTTTTTTCGTCCCCGCGATCATGAGTCACACGCTGGCTCAACTCGATTTGCGAACGGACATCAAGCGCGTGATGACGCACGGCGAAAAATCGGCGGCGTACATGGCGGACGGATACGCTCGGGCGAGCGGCCGGCCGGGAGTGAGCTTCGCCCAGTGCATTGGGGCGGCGAATCTGGCTGCCGCGTTGCGAGACCCGTATCTCGCGTGTTCGCCGATGGTGGTCTTCACGGGCGGCCCGTATTCCCACGAACGGCATCGGCACACGTATCAAGAGATCGACGACTTGGCGTTGTTCAAGCCCGTCACGAAGTTCAGTGCCCGCGTGGAAGACGTTACGCAGTTACCGGAAATGATTCGACAGGCGTTTCGCGCGGCAACAACCGGCACTCCCGGCCCGGCGCATATCGAACTGGCCGGTCATCTCGGCGAACTTGAGTTGGAATCGTGTGAGTTGGATGTCGTTGCGGAGCCGAGATACGGGCGGACTCCCGCTTGGCGGCCGGCAGCGGATGCCGAATCCGTGGCGGTGGTGGCTCGAATCCTGGAACAAGCGCGGCGGCCGGTCATCGTGGCCGGCGGTGGAGTGCGGACATCCGGAGCCGGGTCCGAACTGCAAGCACTCGCTGAACGCTTGGCGATTCCCGTCGCTACGTCGTTGAATGCCAAGGATGTGATCCCCGGCGATCACCCGTTGAATTTGGGGACACCGGGTTGGTACTGCCGCAAGAGCGCCAATCAAATGGTGCTCGCCGCGGACTTGGTGTTTTTCATCGGCAGCCACACCGGCAGCCAAGTCACGTTCAAGTGGCAAGTCCCGCCGCTCGGCACGCCCGTGATCCAGTTGGACATCAACGCGGAAGAACTCGGCCGGCACTACCCGAATCAGGCGTCGCTGTTGGGCGATGCACGCACCGTCCTGCGGCAATTGATCGCAGCGACCGATGCGTCCACCGCCGCCACTCGCAGCGACTGGATTGCTCGCGGCAGGTCGCTGGCGAGCGAGTGGCACGACGAATTCGCGCCGCTCATGAACTCCGACGCAGTCCCGATGCGGCCCGAACGACTGTGCCGCGAACTCACCGACTTGCTGCCGACGGACACATTGCTCGTTTCGGAGACGGGGCACTCGGGGATGTGGACGGGCGGCATGATCGACTTGAATCAGCCGGGGCAGGGCTTCATTCGAGCGGCCGGATCCTTGGGTTGGGGTTTACCGGCGGCACTCGGAGCCAAGCTGGCGGTGCCGGATCGTCCCGTGCTGTTGTTCTCGGGTGACGGCGGTTTCTGGTATCACGTCAGCGAACTGGAGACCGCCGTGCGTTGGAAGATTCCGGCAGTGTTGCTGATCAACAACAACCGCTCGCTCAACCAGGAAATCGCGATCTATCAGGATGCGTACGGCGGAGAACTCAAAGCGAAGCACGCGGAGCTATGGCATTTCAGTGAAGCCAGTTTCGCGGACATCGCAAAATCGATGGGCGCCGACGGAATCGTGGTTCGCAAACCTTCCGAATTGTCCGGTGCGCTCGACTGCGCGTTTGCCGCCGACGGACCGTTTGTGGTCGAGGTCATTACCGAGATGACTGCTGTCGCGCCGTTGGCTTGGGTTGGTTGACGCGAGAAATCTAGAAGCTATCTGAAAAGGGGTCTGACCCTCTCCGGCCTCAGTTTTGCCGGGGTTTAGCGAGGCATCCAAAGGGTCAGACCCCCTTTTTCAGATAGCTTCTACTTCTGTTTGGAGACGATTCGATGTCTGAAGACTTATCGGGACAGATCGCCATCGTCGTCGGAGCATCCAGCGGCATGGGCCGCGCCACGGCTTTGGCGCTTTCGCAAGCGGGAGCGAACGTCATGGCGGCAGCTCGACGACTGGATCGCTTGGAAGAACTTCGCTCGGAATCGAACGGTTCGATCGAAGTCCTGCAAACCGATGCCACGAGAGCGACGGACGTGGAACGCTTGGTCGCGGAAACGCTCGCCAAATTTGGTCGCGTCGATGTGTTGGTCTATGCCACGGGGACGAATATTCCGGAACGCGCGTTGGAAGCGCTCACCGAAGAAACATGGAACGACATGGTGGCGACGAATCTGACCGGGGCATTCCTGTGTACCAAAGCCGTGCTGCCGTCGATGCGTACTCAACAGGGCGGACTGATCGTCTATCTGTCGTCCGCAGCGGTGCAGATGCCCGATGTCTCGGGAGTCGCCTATCAAGCCACCAAACACGGCATGACGGGATTGGCTCACGGGACTCGGGTGGAAGAAAAGGCGAACGGCATTCGCACGTCGGTCATCTTTCCCGGCTTGTGCGACACCGAGATCCTCGGCAAGCGTCCGATCCCCACGCCGCGCCGGCTGCTCGATCATTCACTGGATCCGGGCGACGTTGCTGAAGCCGTGCTGTTCATCGCGCGACTCCATCCGCGAGCCGTGGTCCCCGAAATGCAACTGCTTCCGAGCCGCCTGTAGCACGGAACTTGTTCCGTGTCGAACAATGAAATAAATCGACGCTCCCGAGAGAAAACGGCTGCCAATGTTTACACTCCCCAAACTTTCGCACTGAGACTCTGACCACGCTTTTACTGAGGTATCTCCATGAGAACATTTCCACGGCGTCTGATTTGCTCGTTCGTTTTCGCATTCCTCGCCTGCGGCACGCTGTCCGTATACGCGCAGGATGACCCCAAGCCAAAGAAGGACGCGGCCAAGACCGAAAAACTCGCATTGCCCGACGGAACGGCTGAAGAACAACTCGAGGCACTGCTCGCGATTCTCCAAAAGGGGCCTGCCGAAAGAACACAGGAAGCGATTGCCGACTTTCTGAAGGAAATCAATCCGCTGACCAAAACCCTGGCCGATCGGCTGTTGAATTCGAAGGACGCCAAGACCGCCAGTGTGATGCAGATCAGTCAAATCCGCTTGAACCTGCTGAGCGCGGCCGGTCGCTTCGGCGACAAGACTGCCAGTAAAAAGGTTGACGCGTTCTTGGCGAAGCTCAGCAAGAGCGATCGCCCGACAATTGCGAAATTCGCCGCGGACCAACAAACGGTCATGCGCATCGAAAACATCGGCGACCTGAAACCTGCGGAACGCAAGGAACTGGTCGACAAACTTCTGGCAGCCGTCACGCCACCGAAAATCGACCGCGAAGCGTTCCAACACGTCACCACGGCGGCTCGGATGCTGGAGTACTCGGATGACTATGCACTCGCGGCCGACACGTACGAATCGCTTGCGAAGAAACTGTCCGCAGCGGATGACCCGCGTCTGAAACAATCCGCGGACCGCATGGTCGGAACGGTGCGACGCATGCGTTTGCCCGGCAATCAAATGACGCTGAAAGGCAAGACCGTCGACGGCAAGGACTTCGATTGGGCTTCGTATCGCGGCAAGGTGGTGCTGATCGACTTTTGGGCGACTTGGTGCGGTCCCTGTATCGCCGAACTCCCCAACGTCTTGGAAAACTACGAGAAGTACCATGCCAAGGGCTTCGATGTCGTTGGCATCAGTCTCGACAACTCAAAGACGGCTCTCACGGAGTTCATTGCTGAACGCAAACTGCCCTGGGCCAACTTGTTCGACGAAAATGGGCCGAAAGGTTTTGAGAACGCAATCGCGACGTACTACGGCATCAGCGGCATCCCGGCGACACTGATCGTCGGCAAGGACGGCAAGGTGGTTGCACTCAGCGCACGTGGCCCGAAATTGGGCGAATTGCTGGAGAAACTGCTGGGGCCGACTGATGCAACCGGTGCGCCGTAAGCC
The DNA here is from genome assembly GCA_027622115.1 of Planctomycetota bacterium. Lineage (GTDB taxonomy): Bacteria > Planctomycetota > Planctomycetia > Planctomycetales > Planctomycetaceae > JAQBZS01. The sequence goes on from JAQBZS010000348.1 coordinate 6,999, forward strand.
TGCCGTAGCTTGGGACCATTGTCCCGAGCAGTCACGGGACAATCGGTCCCGAACGGTCACGGGACAATTGTTCCGTGCTACTGAAACGGAAATTCGAAATCGGCACTCCTCAAAGGGAATATCCATGAAACGCATGCTGGGATTGTTGTTGGTGATCGGGTGGGTTGGCTCGCTGGTTCCGCTCGGCGAAACAGCGTCGGCGGCCGACGCGAAAGCGTCAAAAATACTGATGGTGACGCAGAGTGCCGGCTTCCGGCATGGTTCGGTGAATCGGCGGCAAAACTCACTTGCGCCGGCCGAGATCGCGATGACCCAACTGGGGC
>JAQBZS010000349.1 GCA_027622115.1 Planctomycetota bacterium
CGAGATATCCAAATCAATTGAAGGAACCCGCATGAGCACCACCGATGCTCGCAGCAGCACGATTTCCGATGCTCAGGCCAGCGAGCCCGAATTCCTGAAGCGCATCTTCATTCGATCGCAGATGTCCGAATTCGTTAAGGATCCGCTACTCATGGCGCGGGCCGACGGCATCCACTATTGGGACGTGAAGGGCAAGCAGTATCTCGACGCGCTGTCCGGGATCTACGTCGCCAGTGTCGGGCACAACAATCGGCGAGTGATCGACGCAATCCGCCAGCAGATGGACCAACTGACGTTTTCGCCGGTGATGCACGGTTCGAACACGCTGGCCGTGAAGCTGGCCAATCGATTGGTCGAACTGGGTCCGGAAGGGATGGGGGCGGTCAAATTGCTGTCCGGTGGCTCGGAAACCACGGAAGCGGCCATCAAGATGGCGCGGCAATATCACAAGCTCACCGGCAACGCCACGAAATTCAAAATCATCTCGCGATACCAATCGTGGCATGGATCGACGCTCGGTTCGCTGTCGGCGGGAGGTCTGACGTCGCGCAGAGCCACCAGCGAACCGTTGGCTCCGGGATTCATTCATGTGTTTCCGCCAACCTGCTACCGCTGCCCGTTCGGCAAGGAATACCCATCGTGCGACATTACCTGTGCGAGCCTGATCGGTGACGTGATCGAATTGGAAGACCCCAGCACCGTGGCGGCCGTGATGGTCGAGCCCATTGGTCACACGGGCGGCATCATCGATCCGCCGGACGAATACCTTCCGATGCTGCGAGACCTCTGCGACAAGCACAACGTGTTGTTGATCTTTGACGAAATCATCACCGGGATCGGTCGCACGGGCGAAATGTTCGCGGCCCAGACGTTTGGGGTCACGCCGGACATGATCTGCCTCGGCAAGGGGCTCAGTGGTGGGTATTCACCGGTGGCCGCGCTGATGTGTTCTCAAGTCGTCGCGGATGCATTTTGGGGCGACCCGGCAGTCAATCCGGGCTTCTTGGAAGGCCACACGTTCGAAGGCAATCCGTTGTCGAGTGCCGTGGGGCTGGCGGTTTTGGACGAGATCGTCGAACGCGACTTGTGTGCCAACGTGCGAAAAGTCGGCGCGCACTTGCGGCGAGGATTCGAAGCCCTCCAGGCAAAGCACGACTGCATCGGCGACATTCGTGGCAAGGGCCTCTTCCAGTGCATCGAGTTCGTCGCGGACCGAAACACGCGTCGCCAATTCGATCCACCCATCGGCCAAACCATCGGCAAGCACGTGCTGGCCCACGGTCTGCTAACGCGTTTCGACCCGCATTGGATCGCGTTCGGACCGCCGCTGATCGTGACCGAGAAACAGATCGACGACATGCTCGCGCTGCTCGACCAATCCATCACCGCAATCACGTCGGCGCTATGAGTTGGGTGTTGAGAATTGGCAATCTTCGCCAATGGTGACTCGGTCATCTGGCGAGCCAGCAACATCGCGCATTGCCTGGGCAGCACGACTGATCGCGCGCGAGCTTTGTTCCTCGGAATCACGGGCTGCTATTTGTCCCAGCGTTTGAGGTCGTTCATCACGCCGAGCAATTCGTTGCGTTTCTTTTCGAACAGTCCAAACACCGCCAGCATCAGCATGCCCATCACAATCCCGAACGCCCACCACGGCCAGACTTCTTGAATCCGTACCGCGGCGTGCCACACCATGCTGACGATTGACAGCAACAGGAACGACGCCCCCAAGTAGAGAAACGTTCGGACTCGCAACAGGATGCCCACGAACACGCCCGCGATGGACAGCAGCGACAACACAATCGGCAGCCATAGCGAACCGCCGATGCCGTGGATGAACATCTCGCCGCTGGAACTGACGTAAATCACGGTGACCGCCAAGTAGCGAATGTTCGTCAGTTGACTCAACGTCAGGCGATTCTTGTTCCATTGAGCGGCCAGCAACACCGAGAGTGCCGGCGGAATGAGCCACAACTGCGGGCGTTCGGCGAGTTGCAGGCCGTTTTCGTGAAACAACGCCCACAAGCCGGCGTTCCCCACGAATGCCGCACACAGGGCGTACGCGAAGGACTGTCGCCACATGCTGAGCACCAGATACATCAACCCGGCCAGGAACAGCAGCGTCGAGAAGCCGGATTCCAGGCCGCTCGTTTGAAACGCCAGCATGGGAATCAGCGGTAGAAACGCCGCCGTGCGATGCAACGGTTCGGACATCACCGTGAGTCGCTTGCGACGGCACACTTCGCCCACCCCCACCCCGAAGTACGCAATCGCGATGGTGATGAACGGCCAGTAGCGCAGCAGCAGGCCGCTGAATAATTCGGGCATCGTCAGTCGAATGTGCAGGAACAAGAGGCCCATCACGGCTTCGGCGGCATAGACGTACCACATGCGGCCGCGTTCGCTCAGCGTCAGAGGATCGACGTCCGGGATCACGGCGAGACAGATGAAGGCCACCGCCAAACCCGCCAGCACAACCGCCACCGACGCGATCTCCGGCCCCGCCAGCACGCCCGGCCAGACGACTTCCATCGACAGCACGACGATCAAGACGGCCATCGCCAATCCACCCAGAAAACTTGCGGACCATCGTGCGGACTTGTGCCAGGAACGCGATCGCGGCAATAGCCGCAATAGCACCACGCCGTACAGAATCGCCGTCAGTCCCAGCGACACGAGTACTCGGACGGCGCGGAATAACGCATCGTGCGGTGCGTCGTTGATCGGCATGACGGCCCAACCGAAGGCCACGGCTGCCAATGCCGCCAGCAACAGCGAGCCGATCCGACATTCGGTTTGTAATCGGCGGATTTCCAACAGGATCGGAAGCGAAGCCAGGATCAAGATCGAACTTGCCGAGACGATGCGTAACGTGGGCACGGTCACGTGCAGCACCGACCAGAATCCGATCACTACCGTGGTGAGCGCCAGCCCGAAATTCGCCGGGATCAACCAGAGGACGAGTTGGCTGTCTTCCGATGTGGGGCGATTCGGAATTCGCAGTTGATCCGCCGTGGCTCGCAGCATTCCGCGGAATGCAAGCAGCAGGCTGGTGACCACCGCATACACGCTAGCCAGGACGCCCAACGACAACACGTAGTCGCGACCGATGAAATCGGACTGGTCACCCAATTGATCCAAAACCATCAAGCCGCCGGTCAATCCCCAGCAGAACAGCGCGCCAAACACGGGCCGCGCCATGCGGTCCCAGAATGTCATTGCCGCCAACAGCCCGATCGCGAAGAGCACGCCGAATGCAGTGGGAGTGCTGAAGTCGACTCGCTCGATGCCGAGCGCCTGCCAGAGCAACCGCGAAACCACCATCAAACCGAAGAAGGCGACGAGGAATTCGGCAATCGTCGCCGGCGTCATGCGGTTGGAATTGAGAAGTCGAGCGTTTCGGCGGTGTTGATGGATCAAGTCGCACAGGCACCACGCGATCGTCGATAGGACCGCTCCGACCAACGCCAAAAGCACGAGCGTCTGACCGGCAAGCCCCTCGTCCGCGTCGAGAATTCCCGCAACGGTGCCGAATACCGCTGCGAGCAGGCTGGGTACGACCGACACTCGTGCCGGGTCGGCGAAGGTACCGGTCCACGGATCGATCGCCAGGGAACTCGCGGCCAAGCCCCAGCACGCGACCGACAGCACGCACAGCGGTGCCTCGCGAGTCCGCAAGGTCAGCGTGCTCAACAGGGTCGCCGCAGCGAAGGCGAACGCTTGGATTGGCAGCGGTCGCAGGGGATCCGTTCCCGCGGCATGCGCCGTCAGAAAGCCCACGGCGACCACGGCCACGACGATCGCCCCCACCGTCCATAAACGAGTTTTTTCGTCGGAATCCCGCCTGAACGAATCCCGCCAGCCGAATAGCAGCACTGCCACCGCAGCGACAAACCAACCGCCCATCAATGCGTGGTAGGCATGCCAGTGAATCGGCGAATCCCACTGCAACACCACCGCGCTGATCTGCACGCTCAGTCCGGACAACAGCACGCCGATGGTGATCGGAGTCGATGCGGCTCGGATTAAGTACGGCCAGACGCTTGCGGCCACGCAGAGGAAGGCCGCAATGCCCAACGTGCTGCCGATCGACGCCGTCAGTGGATTCGCCAGTCCGGGTTGGAACACGATCTGTTGTAGGGCCGGCAGCAGCGGAATGACCACGCACGCCACTGCCAGTTTTCGCAGCGTTGCCAACGTCCGCCGAGCCGCGAGGGCCTCGTTGTCGTCCGTGAACGAACGGCGGGCGAAGTGCCACACAAGTGAGCCGATTGCAAGTCCGATGCCGTTGACTTGAGCCCACACCACGACCGGATGATGCAGTCCATCGAGGCTCACGTTCACAACCCACACCCAACGCAACGCGACCACGTTGACGGCCAATTGCACGGTGAGCGTGGCGGCGATGAGAAAGGCGGTGACTCGCTGCCGATAGGCCGCCATCGCAAACGCGGACGCCAGGAGCACCAGCGAAACGACGTTGGCGGCATCGGGTCCGATCGGCTTCCAGAACAATCCGGCCGTCGATGCGAGCAGTTCGGAGCCTCGAAACGACGCGGCCACCGCGGCGAATGCCGCAATGAGAATGACTCCGGTCGCCGCTGTCCAAATCGACGATCGCCACGAGAATAAGCCCGCCACGTCGCTGTCGTTCGCTAACCGCGGCGAATACACAGCAACGCCCGCATGCGCGAGCGCCACGAATCCCGCCATCCACGTCAGCGAAATCAGCGTCGCTCGGTAATCGGCCAGCCCAACCGCGAGCGTCAACAACACGCTGCAAATCACCATGAAGAGCCCGCCATCGGTCAGCCCACGCTCCACGAGCGCGCTGTCCGCGAGTTTGCTGCTCGTTCGTGTCGTGTGTGCGGACGAAGGCGGGGCGGTTGTCCCGGGAGTGAATCGATGAATCAGCAAGAGTGCCGTCGCAAGTCCTGCGGCCGTCCAGAAAGTCCAATCCGCCACCGGGTTGACCTCGCTGATGTTGCCGGCGTTTTGGTCCACGGCGAATGCGACCACTCCGACGAGTACCGTCAGTGCGATTCCCAATCCGGCACCGAACGTCTGCGTTTCCGAGGAATCGAGTTGCATGGAACGCAGCGGCCCGAAGGCAGCGATGCACAAAGCAAGAGCGGCCACCGCGGCAAGCATCAATTCCCGATGCGCCTCAATCGGCACGGGAGCGGCGAGCAGCGTCAGTTCGGTGAAAATCACGGGGGACGCATTCGCAACCGCGACGGCCAGCAATCCGGTGAGCATCCCGCCGGTGATCACAAGTTCGAACGGCGATCGATCCACGTCCATCCACGCGACTTGCACGCGTTGCCAACGCAACAGCGACCGCAGCGCCAGCCAGCCGATGCACCAGATCGCGAGTGCCGTCAATTGCGAGTGGATATGCCGCACTTCCAGAAACGACGTGAACCACGGTTGTTGCGCGGTGAACGAAGCCACTCCGAGGACCAAGGCGAAGGTTCCCAGACACTGGGCGACCACGAAGAATTCGCGGCGCACCAGGATGATCGCCCCGACCAGCCACATTGAGGCGTACCATGCGAAATCCCGCGACGATGCCGCCAATAAGTCCGACGTGCCGACCTGCAACGCTGGGCCGAGTTCGCCGAGCGCGGCCATGCCGGTCATTGCCAGTCCGCTCACAATCAACGGCAGCAATACGGCATCACGCAGGTCAGGCTCTGTCTGAACTTCGGCTCCGCTCCGCGACACGGCAAACAGCAACATCGCGTAGGCCACCAAAGTGCTGCCATGAATCCACCAGGTCCACGTCCAGGCCGGTTCGAGCACCAGCGAAGTGTTCGCGATGCACTGCGAAATCCACGGATTGAATTGCAACGAGTGCAGCACCGCGACAAACCAAAACCCCGCAGTCGGCCAAGTAAACTCCATGCGGCGTATCACAGCTGCAGCCGCCAGCATCGCGATTCCGGACAACAGCAGGATCGCGCCGGCAATCGAAACGTCGGCAAATCCGGTCCCGAGAAATCCCGCGTGCAGCGCCACCAAGATGCTCAACAGCACCAGCGCGGCGGCACTTGCCGTGTACCGCGATGCATCTTCCATGCGCTTCGCTCGCCGACAGACCGTGCCCACCAAACCCACCAGGATTGCGCCCACGAACAAAACGGCGCTGCTGCGTCCGAGCAAAAACGCGTCGACCAGGCCCACCGACGTCGCCTCGGCAATCGTGTCGCTCGCCGCGTGGAATCCCACCATGTAGGCCAACACCAGCGACGCCACGGCGGGATAATGCAGATCGGGCAGCTTCGCCGCGAACGCGAAGAACGCGAGCGACGCAAAACTCAACAGGCCGACCACGATCAACAGGTCCGGTCGAGGCCATGCAGTCGCCACCGCACCGACAATGCCCATCGCACCGAGCGGAATCAGCGACGTTCCGCCCAATCGCAGGTTGCCGTGCTTCGCCGATTGCAGTCGCTGGTGGATCAGGAAGCCGATGCCGATCACGCAAATGGAGATCAAGCTGATTCCGGGTGCCAACGTGGACAGCGTGCTGCGGATGTCGCCGACCTTCACGACCAGCAAGGCCGCGGCCATGACCAGCGCGAACGAAGCCGTGCCCAGCACGAGAAACATCTGGTTGCAGCGTCGCGGCGTGATGCGTTGCCAACGTCCGCTCATCCAAATCTGCGAACCGGTCGCCACCAGGAACGAAGCCAGCGGCACGGCGAACAGCATCCACAGCAGGCTCGGCTCGGGACTTGAGACTGCGTTCCGAGCGATCACCAACTGACTCAACGACGGCCCCATGACCGCCAACGGCAACATCCACCAGCCACGCAGCATCAGCAGACGCCCGCAGGACGACGTGATGACCCCGTACCCCAATGCGCCCACCACCACGGCCAGCATGTAAATCGGGCTGGTCACCGACACGTCGCGTTCGGACAGCGAAATCGCCGCCAGAAAATTCAGCGGCACCAGCAATGCCGAGATGATCAACAGCCCTTGGCTGGTGGACTTCAATCGCCAGCGTTTCAACGTGTAGACGCCGGCTCCGTGAATCGCGGCCGTGGCCAGCAGAAACAACAGCGCGGGAAAGAACGGGATCGCGTTCTTCAGCGTCGACCACAGACTGATCACCAACCCGATCGAACTGCCGACGATCAACATGCCGCTGATGATTTCACCCCAGCGGATGTTGCGTTTTTCCAGGAAAGCGCTGAGCGTATGCCGCGAGTCATGGCCGGCACCCACCGGAAACAACTCGTCCGCCGGTTCGCTCAAGACCGGTTCGTGTTCCACAACGTCGTCGTCGAATTCCTCGACCGATTCGATTG
>JAQBZS010000350.1 GCA_027622115.1 Planctomycetota bacterium
CTCCGACCGACTATTTCTTGCTCGGCCCCATTTTGCGGAACGGCCAATTCGGCGTTCCAGGCGGATCCACGGCGACCGGCGATTTCCCAAGGCCAAAATCTTCGGGATGCAGATTTCGTTTCGCCCAAAACGTTTTGTCACGAATAAAGCCGTAAAAACTGGGATAAAACGGGTCCACGAACTCCACGTTGGCTGCTTCGGGAACATCCAGCCCCGTCAGGTGATAGGCCGCATTGACGACGATTCGCCGAGCATCGTTGCTCACCAGATCAACCGACGCACCCATCGTGGTGCAGAAGGCCTTGCCCTTGGCTCCGCTGGGAGACTTGTAGTCCCGCAACCAAGCCAGCGCCATCATGGGGTCGTTCTTCTTGTTCTTGACCGGCTTGGAAGCTGGATCGAGCGTTTCGGTGACGGCGCCTCGCAGCAGGATGGTGGCATCGTCCGTGAGGTTCTTGACGGTGTAGACGTCGGATGGAGCGAAGACATCCTTCACGCCGTTCAAGACCGGGTGCTTGGCATTCGCGGCTTCGATCACCCCGCGACAACCTTCTCGCTTGTGGCCGCCGTGATGTGCCACCCATTGCTCGCCCAGAATTTGGCGACCGAAGAAACTCCACTTGCCCTGAAAGCCGTGCGTCGCGGTTCGCAGACCGATCACGGGTTTGCCGGCCGCTAAGTACGCAGCGAACGGCTTCATCTGATCATCCGAGGGCGTGCGGAAACGCGTGGCGACGATCATGAGGTCCGCGTCGTCCAGTGCTTCCAAGCCGGGCAGATTTCGTTGGTTGTTCGGGTCGATGTATCCCTTGTTTGGATCGAGCGAGAACAGCACCGTGCAGGTGAATCCATGCCGCTGGCTCAGAATCTTGCCCAGCATCGGAACAGCTTCTTCCGACCGGTATTCCTCGTCACCGCTAATCAGCACGATCCGCTTGCCTTTTCCCGGACCGTCGCCGCCTTTGAAAACCAGGGATTCGGCGAACGAGGCCGACGCGGTCAGCACACAGGCTGCCAACGCCACGCAATGCAGCGATTGAATTCTCATAGTGTCATTCCTTGATCAAGTTTTGTGGTCAAGTTGTTTGTGATGCCGCTGATTCTTGCGAATTCAATTCTGATCGGCCACTCGCCGCGAAGCCAATCTGATTGCTCGGGTGAATTCAGTTGCGCCGATGAAACCAAATCCACGATTTGCGGCGAATCCTCGCGGGCGAATTCCTCCACATCGCGAGCCCCCGTCCGAACCGGGCCTCGGACACGTCTTGCGGAACGGTGAGCGGTCGATATCGAAGGTGATTCAATCCCGGGAGAACGCCGATGTGGACCACCTTTCGAATGCTGGCGATTGCAGCGGCTCTGTTCGGTATGGGCTGCTCGAACAAGGACAAATCCGCCAAGTACATGAATTCCAAGGATCATCACTCGCCGGCGAGCGAGGAACGATTCGCGATGGCCCAGCACTTGGAAGCGGCGGGCGACCTTGAAATGGCCAAGCAGTTATACGCGATGGTGGTTGCGGACTATCCCGATCACCCAGTCGCCACGCGACGACTTGAAGCCGTGTTGATCGCAACCGGCGAATGGAACATACACGCTCCTCGCACTCCGCCAAGATTCAACGTCGTCGAGCGGTCGACACTCCAAGTGGCGTCGATTGAATCGCGAAGCGAGGTTGCGGTGAAGACGCAATTGGCCCCGACGACACGAACCGACCCAACGCCAACAGGCCTGGATCGCGGTTACGTGGGAATTGCATTGGCAAGTTCAGGTCCGGAAGCACCGCTCGGCGAGATCGAAGCCTCGCTGCGCGAATTCGAGCAATCTGAGTCGGCGACGCTGACACAACGCAACGTGCCGTCAATTTCGGCAACGGTTTCCATGGCAACTCCCGCGGAACTGAGTGGTCATATCGAATTCGCGAATTGAGCCAATCACCCGCCAAATTGAGCGAAAGCTGATCAGATCGGCGACTGCAAAAACTACTGCGGCGTGCGTCGAACGAGCCGAACCGTGGCTAGCGCCAAAACGGCTAATGCATAATCCGGGCTAGCGGCGTTAGCGCAATGGCACCAGAGTTGTGGAATGGAGGGGGAAGGGGTCGGGTGGTTTCGTCGGTGCTGGATGCCGAAGTCCGCACGTGGGTGCGTCGACACGGCGTCGTGTTCTGGCTGGACCTCGACGGGCACTACTCGGACTTTGTCGAGCAGAAGATCGCGGAATGTCAGGCCGGTGCACTGCCGTTCGAGATTCACACGTTTCGTTGTTTTCTCGGCGTCGAACGCTTCAGCGTCAAACGACCCTCGCCACTCCACGAAGTCGTCATGCTGTTCGTGCTTCGGATCGGCGATGGCTTCCAGGTATTCGACGTAGCCCCAAACGCCGCCAACGTCTTCCGGTGGGCAGATTCTCTCGCCTTCAATCAACATACAGAGGATACCGGCCGCCACTCTCGGCCTTCAGGCATCCTTCAAACACTACCTCGTGTTCCCAGCCGTCGCCAAAATCGTACTCGTACAGGAAGCTGAACCGTTTGCCGCACTTGGGCACGATCTCACTGATCTTCGTGATGGTCGGATCGACGCACTCGAAATCCTCGAAGCCGTCATCGATCAGTTCGGGATCACCGTAGCGTTTGCCATCAATCTCAATCAAACTGGTGAAGATGGCTGTTCGTCCAACCCATTGCAGTCTGGATGTGCTCGTGAAGCCTGTCGAGCGTGCATTTCTTGACCTGAATCCGCCGCCAATCGGAGGCTGTGACTCGTTGAGCGTGATCTTGAACTGGTAGAGCCGCTCTGAAGCGGGGATCGATCTGATGCCTTCGGATTCCTCAAGCGCCTTCGTGACGGCATTGACGACATGCTGCAGCGAGTTCCGTTTCATGCCATTTTCGGCATGGTGTCGTGCGGCATTCGCCTTGTCTCGGATCGATTCGAGTTCTTTGGTCGTGAAGGAGATCGTGCGTGGGTTCTTCTGGTCGAGCTTGAGTCGGTCAGTGAATTCTGGAAGTAGGTCAGCGAGGACTTTGCGTTGTGCTGCGGTGAAAAGGACGTGTAGTGGCTCCACGCAGACGTGCTGCAAAATACCGATTCGACACGGCGGCAGTTCAGAAGTCTCGGTTGAGCGGTAACCGAAGCCGCCCCAGGTGCCCGGGCGCGGACACCTTGGGACGCTCGTGGCAGAAACATTGTTATGGTCGGTTCTTGACGACCGACACGAGCGACGCATTTACCGGAATTCCGTTGGCCGTTCGGCAATACTCCTCAAGTTGACTGTACCACTTGCGGTAACTGTCGGCATCTGCCACGACGACTGGGACGCAGAAGATTTCCACGACAATCGGCACCAAGAGGCGGACGACGCGGCCGAGAACGCGGATTACGAACGCCCGAAACGTGACATCGTGACCGCCTACCGGCGACACATCGACACTGTTAAAATGGACTTCATTGGCAAGAGCGCGCACCAGGCTATTGGGGTCGCGAGAACCATTTCGGTATCCTAGATTGAGTCGCGTGGGCGGGAATTGTCGAAGCTACTTCGTAGGCGCGGGCGTGGGCGTGGGTGCAACCAGTTTTCGAGTCCTCGCAGACTGGCCATTCTCGTAAGCTATTATGGCTTCCGCCAACGCCTGAAACTCCGGAGTCTTCAGGCACGCGTCGCAAGTGACTGCCCGTGGTTCTCCGGTCAATTGACGGCCAGAACCATTGGGAGCTGACGGACGCTGCGTTTGCAGACGAGATGCGATCCCGAGTCGCGAGAGGTGGCAATATTTTCGAGGCGAACGACATTCAGTTCCGTGACTACATGCACGGTTTTGCGAAAGGGTTCAAGCCGGCAAAAGACTTCCGGATGGCTGTGGCCAACGAGCACGCCCTGTCAGTGATCGAGTCAATGCCGGCACCAAACACGCCAGACGAGTGGAGGACCGCAGCCGCTGAGGTTTCGGCCAAGGTATCAGACAGGATCAACAACACACCCGAAGTCGCGTACGATTCATACATCCTCTCAACAAAGTGGGACCAATGGAACGCAAACCTACTCCGCAATGGCCACGACCCGGAAGGCTTGAAGCCCTCTTGGAAGAAGGACGACTCAACCCCTACCAAGGAATCGACGAAATCGAAGCCGAAGAAGGGCCCGACTGGTGGCAGTACGACGGGGAAGGCAACCCGATCGAAGAAGAAGACGACCCCGAAGACGACTGACGACCGGATGCAGTTCAGTCAGTTCGACGAATCGAAGCACGTCCGCGACGAACTCGACCGGATGCAGTTCAGTCAGTTCGACGAATCGAAGCACGTCCCGTGAGCACATTATGCCGCGCATCTCGAGGAAAGATTATGAACAACGAAAGACTCAATGGCGAAACGCAAGACGATGACGGCTCCGGTCGAACGCCTTGTTATCTGCGGCCCGTTGCACAAGGGAACGATCCAATAGGCGTGTCAGATGGCAATGGACGGGGATGCCACTCAGTATTGCCACATCATTTAGTGGCATAACTTTGAATTGTGCCGCGTGGCCACACGCGGTCATGAAGTAAAGGGGCAACACTGCTGAAGTACGTCGAGGCGACGAATCCCGCGACATCACCGCCGAACGTCCATCGCACTCGTTTGATCCACTCGCCGGATAACATCCATCGAGAATAACCTGCGTGACTTGGATGTTCGTCGAGCCGTGCAAACGTAGACGCGTGTGTTTACCTTCGCCGTAGAAGCCAAGGCCACTGAGAGAATTCCATGGAAGTTGACGTAAACTCCGCAAATCTCGACCACCTTTTGACTGCTCAATTCGCCCTCGCATGGGCGGGTGAAGGCGGGGACGCGCCTCGTCTGGGCTGGTGGCGAACCGAACTGTGCTGTGAAGACGGAGGCGAAGACCTTTTCAAGCGTCTACTACCCGGTTCCTTCGCATGGGCAACTTTGCAGGCTGTTCGCGAAACAGCTCGCCGTTCCGATACGGAATGCCGGGGAGACAACCACGACCCCGATCGTCTGATCTCGCTGTATCGACTGGGATTCGTCCTTGATGGGCGGGCCGAGGAACGGCTCGCCGACCTGAAGCGGACCGCGAGATCACCGCAGGAAGCGCTGCCCGGACTCAAAGCGGTCATAGGCTCCGGATGGTCTCGCGATTCCTTCGAGAGTTGGGTGAAGTCGCACGGGACACCCAGCGTCGTCAAAGACCCGATGGGTGTGCGTCTCCGAGGAGTGCCACCAGCGTCGTTCCAGGAAGTCGTGGACAATCTCGTCGCAGCCCATCGTCCATTCCCCGAGTCCTACCCGCTGCCGCATTACAGGATGGAATCATGAGCGGCAGACCCGGCGAACAATCAACCATTCACACCCGGCTGTTGAAGTGCCCACTCGAAGTCGAGCATGCACGGGCATGGTGGCACAACTCTCAAGTTGCGACCGACGTCGGGAACACCGCCGTAGTGGAGCGTGCGTTCGAGGAGCGCTGGTTTGGGGCTCGCAGTCTTCCACGGGTTGAGGTGCTGATTACGAATTTCCGGGAACGATTCGATGCCATTCCCAATGCCATTTCCGTCCTGTCACAGTGGCGGGAGATCAATGTTCTGACGCGGGCGCTCATCTGCCACTGGCACCTGCAGTTCGCCGATCCGCTCTACCGGTCATTTGCAGGCGAGTTCCTTGTCGGCCGATTCCACGAAGGCCTTACGACGATTCGCCGTGACACGGCCACAAACTGGATCTCACAACAAACGGGCGAGCGCTGGAAGATGCCGACGCGGATTAAATTCGCCAGTCGACTGCTGGCCTGTGCCTGTTCTGCAGGATTGCTCAAGGCGGAGCGGGATCCGCGAACCATCCAGCAACCACGTGTTACCGATGACGCGTTGAGCTACCTGGTCCACTTGTTGCGAGAGTTCGACTTCGACGGGACGCTGCTCGACAATCCCTACCTGCGATCCGTCGGGCTTGCCGGCCGGGAACTCGAATCCCGGTTGCGGAATCTGCCATCTGTCCAGTTTCAGCGTCAGGGCGATGTCGTGGACATCCAGTGGCAGTTCGCTGATCTGGCAGAATGGGGAGCCTCAACGGTCAGCTCACAACCGTCTCTGGCAAACTTGGAGGTCGCATGAGTCAGGGCCTGTTTGCCAGCCAGTCTGCCCAGCTTCAGGAAGCGTTCGAGGCACTGCGTAACGACCTGATCCACGATGACGGTCCCCGCATCAGCACGATGAGGAACTATCGCTTTGCCATTTTGCAGTATTCGCCACAGGACGAGTTCAAGGTCCGTGGCGAAGTGCAGCGACTGGTACAGGACCTGGAAAATTCCAGTTGGCACGTTCTCACCATCAGCCTCCAGAAACTGCTGTTCGATCGTGTCCGCAACGAAGGCGACGAATGGGTCGGACGCGTTATTGAAATGGAGAAGCGGATGCACGGCATCGGTCCCGATCGCGGACTGAACTACCTGCGTGATCGCGTGGCACCGCTCATTGAAGGTCCGGACGGGATTGCTGCCGATTGCAGTCGCATCATCTGCGAGCACGCGGAGCAGCACCCGGATCAAGTTGACCGGACCGTTGCTCTGATCGGCCGTGCGGGAGCGCTTTATCCGTTTTTTCGATCGTCATCGCTCCTTAAGCATCTGGATGGGCGGACGATGAATGTGCCGGCACGTGCTGCTCTATCCGGGCGAGCAGCGCGGTGACAAAGGCCTCTCGTTCATGGGTATGCTGAACGCCGACAGCGACTACCGACCGCGTATTTATCCATGAAAGATCAACTGCGGGAAGATCAGGAACTGCGGGCACGATGATGTTTGACCGCGTCCCGAAAGTGGCAATCAGCGAGGAAGACAAACATGTCAGCAACGATTGGAATTGAAGAAGCTCAGGTCCGCTTGAAGGACCTGATCGCCGGACTGGGGCCTGGCGATGAGATTGTGATCACCGATCAGGATCACCCTGTTGCCCGAATTCTTCCGACGACGAAAAAGCAGCCCGTATTAGGAAGCTGTAAGGGGATGCTGACGATCGTTGAGGATGACGACGAGCATCTGGAAGACTTCAAGGAATACATGCCGTGAGAATTCTTCTCGTTACACACTCATTTCTGTGGTTTGTTCTGGGCGATCTGAAGCTGAGCGCGTCGGCACGCGCGGAGATCGAATCGTCCCCGAACACCCGCCTTCTCAGTCCCGCGAGTTTCTGGGAAATCGCCATCAAAATCAGCGTCGGCAAATACACACTTCCAATGCCGTTCGAAGAAGTGACTTCTCAATAACCGTGTGGAATTCGTCTTTACACGATCGGCAGTTTCTGCGCGTCATACGCGG
>JAQBZS010000351.1 GCA_027622115.1 Planctomycetota bacterium
TCCCGTCGGTTTTGAAGTCAACGGTTGCTGGCCGCCGAAACGTTACCCGACTGAAAGGCACTGGTCGATTGTTTGATCCCCAATCACAGGCGCGAATCATTGCCGAGATTGTAATGCTATCGACCGCTGAAGGCGGACGGTCGTGCGGCATCCACATTGACAATGCTCGTTACAAGCCACACCTTGTGGTTGATGACAGATCAAATCGAACCGCGAAGACTGACGCGAACGGTGTATCGACTGAACACTACATGGGCGTCTTATTTGAACCCGTCCAATCATTGGCCGATTTATCGACTGGTTCCGGACGTTACTTACTTCGACTTATGTATCATCCGCGCGTTGATTACAATTCGCTTGTGGTTGGTACCACGTTCACTGTGCGTGAGGGCGGTCGGATTGTTGGTCATGGCACCGTAATTCAATGCGACTTACGATGGATGGCGAGAACGCGAACGTCGGGTAACAATCGCAGCAACGGAGCCAGCGGTCGGGTCGGTTTTGAAATCAACGCGTCTCGCGAGGGGAAGCATATATCATCAGATATGCTGATGACTTCATATGCTGTTTCGAACTGGAGTCCGATGCGTTGCGTTTCAGGCCGTGCTGTCAAAACGACTGGCTCGGTTCTCGTTAGAGTTAGCCGAGGAGAAAACGAAACTGCTGCCGCAACCAGCTGATTTGAGCGTTATTCCGCGAAGCATCCCAAGCACCGTGACGCACATCGAACACATTGGAACGGATCACGAAAAAACTGGGCGCGAACTCTATGTGCTCGACCTTCTCGACGCAGATGCCGTCCCGTCCACATTTAACACCGCTGGAAAGTATGCAACGATTCTCATCGCATGGGACGCAACCAATGCTTCGCCTGATGCAATCTCAAGCCTCGCTCGACAATTGATTAATGCTGGTGGCGTCTACTTTTGCACATGGGGAGCCGATTGCGAGCGCGTACATGACATCATCGACGAAGAATGGGTCGGTAATGGATTTACGACCGCCAGCGATCCAACGTTGATGACAACGTGGCACGATGATGATTCACTTGCGGACGCAATCTGGTTCGCTCTCTACAATGCGTTTCCCGTTGACGCATACTTCGACGAATGCCGTTCGGTCATCGCGATTTGCATTGGGCGTCCTGATTGGGCAACTGAATTTCGTTTGGCGTTCGCTAACCCAAAGCGATTCGGAGACCTGCTGTTGGGCTCAAACGACTAGGTTAGAGACTATCGACTTTCGCTGCTACGGTTGCTTGTCTTTCACCGGCTTTCGTCGATCGAACACAAATGGCTCGGCGGGGTCGTCGGTAATCGTGACCTTCAAGGGTGGAGCGATGCCGCCTTGGTCCACTTGGACTCGCAAGATGTTCTTGGCTGCGAAGGGGCGGTCGTGAATCCATTTGTGGCCGTCGCCGTGTAGATATAGCATCGGCTTCTTGAATTTGCCGGCTTGTTCCACGAACCCATCAATGAACGGCTTCTGATTCTTGCCTGGGTTGGCGTGTCCGAACACCACCACGCTGCTCGCCGATTCCCCGAATTGCGCCAAGTTGCGCTGCAGCCACTCGACACCTTGGGCCATTCGCGTCTTCCATTCCGCCGCATCATGAACTCGCCCGCCCACGAGATTGATCCCCAGAAATAGCACGCCGCCTTGCACGAACGAGAAATTTTCTTCGCGTTCCAACTGGCGAAACACGCGGAGACGATGCGGCCATCGGCGATCGAAGCGTGAAAAGTAGGTCTCCCAATACTTCCAAGCTTCCGCTGGGCTCTTGCAGTCGTTCCATTCGTTGTCGCCGGGAATGATGAACAGCGGAGCTTTGGACTTGGCCAACATCCCGGAGACCTTCTGGAAGACGGCTTCGTCGCACGGAGTCGTGCCCCGCTTGATGTCTCCCACGTGAACCACGAACTCCGCATCCGAAGGAATCTTTGCGACCTGTTTCGGCAGCAGTTGGTCTTCGGCCGGAGCGTAGGGGACGTCGCCCATGGCGTAGAACGTGACCAGTGCCCGAGGTTTCTCGGCAAGTAGTGGCGAGCAAGCCGCCAACATCACGACGAATTGAATTGCATTCCGTGTCATCAGTGAGTTCCTCGATTGGTGTTCATCAACGATTGTGGTGGGCCATGCCCACTCTACTTGAATGCGGTGTTGTAAAACTCAATCGACTCTTTCACCAAGTGTCCCATCGTGGGATGGCTTGGTTCCAGCCTAACTTCGAGCCCGGCCTCGTTCGCTGTTTCCGAACAGGTTGGCCCAATCGAACCAATCACGCAGTCGTTGGCAGCGGTGACCCAGGCGGCCGCCTTTCCCAGTGAGTCGGCCAATTCGATGACGTGCCGGATCTGTTGGGCGCTGGTAAATAACAACACGTCGAATTCCCCGTTGATCGTACGGAGAATCGCTTGCTCCAACGGACGTGTGTCGTCGGGCATCGTCCACTGATACACGGTGACGGACATCACGTTTGCACCGCGATCGCGTAGGCCGTCGGCCAGTTCGACGCTGGGCTGCCCGTATTCCTGGACCGCGATCGTCTTTCCGTTCACGGGAATCTGCTCGTCGAAGACCTGCAACAATTCCCGCCAAGTATTGGGCTCCGCGGCACGCGCCGTCACGGGAACATCCCATTCGCGCATCACGGCGAGTGGCTTCGGGCCGCGAATAATCACGAGACACCGGCGAATCGCGGCCAGTACGTCATCTCTGGCGTAACGAGTTTCGAGTGCCGACATCAGTGCCGTCGCACCAACACCCGTCAGAAACACGATGGCATCAAGCTCACCGGCCAATAATCGCTCGGCGAATTCGAACGCTTGTTCGTTCTCTTCCAGCGGGCGTTCCATCATGGACGGCGCGACGGTTGGTTCGGCCGCATTCCGTCGAATCAACGAGGCCATCTCCTGCGAACGACGACTCTCAAAACTGCAAACACGCGGTGGATTCACGGGATGCCTCTGGCGTCTTGTATTCTTGAACGAATTTGAAGTTTGCAATTTCAGATTTTTGATTTCTTCAACCACCCCTCCAGCTGTTCGCGGTCCAACGCATGCTGGACTCGCGGTTCGTGAGTCCCCACCATACGACCTCGCGTCCCGCTCACAAACCATTGCACAACAGGGATTTCACAGATGACTCGACGAAGTGTTTCAATTTTGGCGATCACCGTTCTTCTCGCAGCTGGGTTCTTGGCTTCCGGTGGTTTGAACGCTCAGAAAAAGGGGAAAACTCGACCGCTGACGTCGTCGCAAGTGATGGCCGGACTTGTGAAGCCTGAGTTTCTGAAGCTGAAGGCCGGTTTGGAGAAAAGCCCGCAGGACGACGATGCGTGGAAGGCCCTGGCCACGAGTGCCGCGCTGTTGAACGAATCCAGTTATATCCTGATGGCCGACGAACGCTGCCCCGATAAGCCGTGGGAAGAAGGTTCAATGATCCTGCGCAAGGCGTCGCTCAACCTCTTGACTCAGATTGAAAAGAAGGACGCCGCAGGGGCGCTGGAAGCCTTCGCGATGGTGCAGCAGTCGTGCAAGACCTGTCATGCCGAGCATAAATACAAGAAGAAATAGACCGACCATTGTTGTTTGTTGTTCGCGACGTCTCGCTATTTGTAAATCGAGCGAAGCTCGGCCTGCGCCACGCGCTGGCCGAATTCGCCATTCTTCGATGACTGCAATCCTCGATGCCTGAACCTGACGACAGTCCGCTGCGAGCTTTGCCTCCGGTGAACATGGTGTTGAAACAAGCCGCCGTGCAGTCGTTAGTCGATGCGCGAGGTCGCGAGATGGTTCTCGGATGGATGCGAGACGAATTCGTCGGATTGCGTGAGCGATTGCTGGCCGGCACGGAAACCGCCGATCGACAGGGCTTGCTGGATCAGTTGATCGAACGGCTGGAAGCGCGAGCCGAGTCGTTTTCGCACGAGCGGATTGGACGCGTCATCAACGCGACGGGTGTCGTGCTGCATACGGGGCTTGGTCGAGCCCCCATGTCTGCTGCGGCGGAAGCGGCGATGGCGAAAGTCGCCGTGGCATCCAACGTGGAAGTCGATCTACGAACTGCCGAGCGGCGGTATCGCGGACATCAATTGCTTTCCGCCTGGCAAACGCTCACCGGCTGCGAGGACGCCTTGATCGTCAACAACAATGCCGCCGCGACATTGTTGACATTGCAGGCGTTGTGTCGCGGCCGCGAGGTGGTGATTTCTCGCGGCCAGTTGATTGAAATTGGCGGCTCGTTCCGGTTACCGGAAATCTTTGAACTCAGCGGTGCCAAGTTGCGCGAAGTCGGCACGACCAATCGCACGAAACTCAGCGACTACGAAGCCGCGATCGGTCCCGACACCGCCGCCGTCATGCACGTGCATCCGTCGAATTATCGAGTTATCGGATTCGCGCAGACACCGACGATCCACGAACTCGCGCCGCTCGCTCGCAAGCACGGCGTCATTTCGATCGACGACATTGGCAGCGGGGCATTGGTCGATGTGACTCGCATCGGGTTGCCGCCCGAGCCGGCCTTTCCAGACAGCATCGAGGCCGGAGCCGACGTGGTGCTCGGGAGCGGCGACAAACTGCTGGGCGGACCGCAAGCCGGCATCATCGTCGGCACTTCACAGCACATCGAAACCGTGCGTCAACACCCACTGGCTCGCGCGGTTCGCGTGGACAAGATCACGCTGGCCGCGCTGTCCGCCACGCTGGATTCGTATCTGCGAGGCGATCCGTTCACGGAAATCCCAACGCTGGCGATGTTGGCTGCCACCGAATCGCAATTGATGCTACGGGCTCAATCCGCAAAGCAAACTCTCGAAGACGTGAAGGGTGTTTCGCTGGAGGTCAAAGCGGACACGTCGCTGGTCGGCGGCGGATCATTACCGGCGATCGAACTCCCAACCGCCGTGTTGACGATCCAACACCCATCGATCTCCACCGACGACATTTCTCGTCGCATGCGCACGGGCACGATTCGCGTGTTTCCCCGAATCAAAGACGACCGAGTCGTCATCGACTTTCGCAGCGTGCAGCCTGCGGATGACTCGAAGATTGTGCTGGCCGTGCGATTGTTGGCCGGGAGCATGACGGCATGAAAGCCGTTGTCATTACGTTCGATCGACTGCCGACCGCGGTCCTGGGCTGTTACGGAAACGATTGGATCGAGACCCCCAACTTCGACGGCTTGGCGACCGAATCAACGCTCTACGAACGGTGTTACGCGGAACTTGTGTGGAACGGAGCGTCGCAGCCGAGTTGGTGGACCGGTCGTTATTGTTTTCCCAAACCGCAGGCCGATTGGTCGCGTTTCGAAGTGTTCGAGCAGTTTCGTTCCGCCGGCATCAGGACGTGCTGCATCGCGGATGCAGACGCGATCCCCGATCCCGAATTGATGCCGCCGTTTGACGAACTGCACGTCATCGAGTCCGCGGACAAGTCGATCCGACAACGCATGGACGAGGTGACGGCGTTGGTGGGTAAGCGGCTCGATGCGTTGTCCGACGATGCTTCCTGGCTGATGTGGTTGGCGTTCCCGGGTTTGTCGGGCACTCCGCATCGCGAGTTTCTCCAGGTCTACGCCGAGGAATTCGAAGACTTGGAGATGTCGCCCGATGACGCCGCTGAGATCGTGGCGGAGTTGCAACGACTGCCCGATCCGCTGCATGGATTATGGGAACTGGATTCCCACGTGGCGGATGTGCTCATAGCCGCCGAGACCAGCCAGTTCGACGTGGCTCTCGGGCGTATCCTGGCAAAGTTTCGCGGCGCCAATCCGACGGTGATTGTCACGGCGGCCGTGGGTGGCCGGTTCTTCGAAGTCGATGCAGACGGCCCAGATCGGATCGCCGAGCCGTCGTCGGACGGGTTGGTCCAGTCGACACCTTCCGGAGACGAAACTCGGCTTCATCAGGCTGCCGATGCGACGTATGGCCGCTTGTGCGACCAACTGACTCACGTGCCATGTTTGATTCGTGCGTCCAAGGCGAGCAGAGGAACGCGCGATCAAACGATTGTGCAATCGGTCGATCTATTGCCGACGCTGGCCTCTCTCTTCGAGATTCCTGCCACGATCACGTGCGACGGGATGAGCTGGCTCGGTTCGGGAACCGACGAAGTCGTCAGACGCGGCATGGCCGTTATCGGAGACCAGGCCGGCAATCGTGCGGTGCGAAACGACGAATACCTGTTCGTGTCGTCAGCCAACGAGTCGATCCAGCTTTACGTCAAACCCGACGATGTGTGGGATATTCACGACGAATCCGAGCAGGCACCCGACGACGTCCAACGACTCAAAGAGCGGCTGACAGCGTTCGAACAATCATTGCTCGGTGGTCTTTGGCGGGGTGACGTTTTTGATGAATCCCACGTCGAACGCCGCCAAATCTGAAAGACGTAAGCCTGACCCCGGAAAGTGACAAACTCGAACGCAGGTTTAACAAGCCAAGTCAGAAGTAGCTTCGAATCGCTTCAAGAATCGCGGCCGGTTCGGCCATTCGTCCCGCACCGACTTGCCCGCAACTCAGCCACCCGCTGCCCGGTTCGACGATGTGAATGCCGTCCGCTTTCACTTGTGCGACGTTCCGTTGCACGGCCGGCTTGCCCCACATTTCCGTGTTCATCGCAGGGGCAAAAAGCACTTGGCAAGTCACGGTGAGCAAGAGCGTGCTCAATAGATCGTCGGCGATTCCGTGTGCGGCTTTCGCGAGTACGTTGGCCGTCGCGGGGGCCACGACAAAGACTTCCGCGCGACGTGCAAGCCCAATGTGCTCGCCTTGAAAGTGCTCATGCGGTTCGAATGTGTGCTGATAAACCGGCCGATTCGTGAGTGCCTCGAACGTTGTGGCACCGATGAACCGACTCGCCGAGGCCGTCATCACCACCGACACCCGCGCTCCGGCTTGCACCAGTTTGCTGGCTAAATCGGCAGTCTTGTAGGCCGCAATCCCGCCCGCCACGCCGAGCAGTATTTCTCGACCTTCCAAGACGTTGTGTTGCGAATCTGCCATTCGGCAACTCCAACGAGTGTTCCGCACGCGTTCAACAAGTCGTTTGACTTAACCGGTAGCCGACGAAGGCGTCCGCGTGTCCGATCACGCGATTGACGTCAAGAAACGCGTACGCCTTAGGCTAACGGTTAACCAACGCAGCCTCGCTTCGCCGCAACCAAACTTAGGTTGGACACGGTGACCAATTTTCGCACCACCGACCCTGCGTCGGTGGACGAGTGACTTCATGGCTATACCCGAATGCGTCTGTTTCCCGGCCTCCACCGCCTCCCGTGTCGGTGGAGTCTGCGACTGATCGCTAGCCGCG
>JAQBZS010000352.1 GCA_027622115.1 Planctomycetota bacterium
GCGTTTGGGCAATGTGACCCGGTTTGGTGACCCCAAACGCGCGTGCCTGCGGCGTGCGGTTAAACGAGTCCTCTTTCGCCGCGCAGAGAACACAGGTATCAAGCAACCCACTCCCAAGTAATAGCCGATCAAGGCCAGCGGGTTTTTCGTGGGAATCAAAGGCATTGGCGTTCTCCAAGCGCAGTCGGAATTAAGACTAAGAATCCCGTGACGACATGTTGGCAGTCGCGGGATCGAAGGCTTAAACGCGGTCGAGTGCCTGATGTCGGCGACGTTTGGCTCGCGCGCATTCACGACACACGCCGAAGACCTCCAAGCGGTGACCGGTCTTGCGAAACCCGTGCTCCACGGCGATCGACTCCAGAATCTTCGCGATCTCTTGGTTTTGGAACTCGATCAGCTTCTGGCACTTGTCGCACACCAAATGATCGTGTTGCGGGTATCCGTAATCGTGCTCGTAAACTTCGCGATCGTTGTGGCGTGCCACTTTGCGAATCATGCCGGCGTTTTCAAGTTCCAGCAGCGTGCGATACACCGAAGAACGGCTGACTCGGCGGCTGTCCTTGCGAGTCGTCAATCGCGAAATCAACTCGTCCGCGTCGAAATGCTCATGCTGCGAGAAGACTTCCTCGACAATCGTGACTCGCTCCGTCGTCGTTCGCATCCGTTTCGTCTTGAGGTATTCCCGAAACTTCTCAACGGGCGACACAGCGACTTTTACGGGAGCCAATTCAGCGGGCGGCGAGCCGGAATTTGATTTGGGTGAGTGCATAGCGGGCATCTTGCGAAGAGTCTCTCATTCGCCAATGGAACCGGTCGCGGCATACAAATGCGCAGCGAAGACACGGCGAATGTACGAGAGGCCGTTCCCAAACGGCAAGCGGAGCTTCACGACCGAAAATCGGATCAGCGTTGCGGGGAATTGACTTCCTTCATCAACTTGTCGAGTGCGATGCCGAGTTTTTCGTCGGATTCGTAGGTGCCATCGTTGATGGCCGCCTTGATTTGGGCCAAACGTTCGGACCGAAGGTCGTTGTTCGACTGCATATCACCCAACATGCGCGCTGCCTCAGAGATTTCCAACTCGTCTTGCGGAGCGCTCAGACGAGTTGTGGATTGTTTCTGGGAAACTGCTGATTGTTGCGTGTGGTTGACCGGTGCTGTCCGTTGAACCGAACCAATCGCGTTGACATCCATGTCGCCAATCCTATTGGCTATAGTTTTGTCCATCTTCCGTCAGGGGTTTGGAATAATACGCCGGAATGGCAATTCTCCGCAATGTGTGTTCGCGCGAGTTGTCGCGGGCGCGGGCGTTGACTTCATTTCTTCGTGGCCCACAACGGGGTGCAGAAGCCACGGGTGGGTTGAAAACTCTCGGCTTGGTTGGGAGGTTCCGGCTGCATCCGTGGTCCGTTCGCGAAGTGGCGTTGCCCGTTGATCGAATTCCTGTCTCAGTTCTGGCACTGGGTTGTTGTTGCCGTCGACATTTTCGTCGCGGCAGTGGCGTCGGGACACGTCGTGCTCAACAAGCGGGACTCGCGCGCGGCGTGCGGCTGGCTGGGTGTGATCTGGCTCGCACCCATCGTCGGTACGACGTTGTATCTCTGGTTGGGCATCAATCGCATCCAACGCCGCGCGTATCGACTGCGTTCCCGGCGAGTGGCACCGCGAACTCCGAACTCCACGAGTACCGCGGATTGGGACGGCACAGCCAGTCCTTCACCGTGCGGTCATCTTCTGCCGCTCGTGCATCTGGTTCAACGAATCACCGACCAGCCGCTTTTCGATCGCAATCTGGTCAAGCCGCTGATTAACGGCGACGAAGCCTTTCCAGCGATGCTCGCCGCCATCGAAACCGCGACGTCGTCAATCACGCTGTGTACCTACATCTTCGACAATGACCGTGCCGGTCGCGAATTTGCCGATGCGCTCAAACGAGCCGCTGATCGTGGGGTCGAAGTGCGTGTTCTGGTCGATGCTGTTGGGTCTCGTTACTCGTGGCCGTCCGGCACGCGGTTGCTGGCGGGATCAAGAGTGGATGTTGCGAAGTTTCTGCCGACGTTGACCCCCTGGCGATTTCGCTATTCCAACCTGAGAAATCACCGCAAGGTGTTGGTGATCGACGGAGCGATTGGGTTTACCGGCGGAATGAATATTCGTGAGGGCAATTATCAAGACGCGGGTCCGCAATCCATTCGAGACATTCACTTTCAACTGGAAGGCCGCGTCGTGCAGCAGTTCCAGGAAGCCTTTGCTCTCGACTGGAGTTTCACGACCGGAGAACTGCTGGAAGAAGACCGATGGTACCAAGCGCAAGATTCGTCGGGAGACGTCCTGGCACGCGTCATCAGCGATGGGCCGGACGAAGATCTCGATCGACTTCAGTATGTCATCCAGGGTGCCATCACCTGTGCAAAGTCGCGAATCACGATCGTGACACCGTATTTCATTCCGGATTACGCGTTGATCAGCACATTGAACATGGCCGCCTTGCGAGGCCTGGTGGTTGAAATCGTGCTACCGTCCCAAAGCAATCAGCGACTCGTGCAGTGGGCCTCGATGACGATACTGCCGCAACTTTTGGAAAGCGGTTGTCGCATCTGGTTGTCGCCGCCACCGTTTGACCATTCGAAATTGATGATCGTCGATGGGTTATGGTCGCTGATCGGTTCGGCCAACTGGGATCAGCGCAGTTTGCGGCTCAATTTCGAACTCGACGTCGAGTGTTACGACACGGATCTGGCAAGTCGCTTGCAGTCGATCGCCGACGCCCGGATCGCGTCGTCCGTACGAGTGACGTCGGACTGGCTGTCGTCTCGTGGGATGTTGAGGCGGCTTCGCAATGGACTCGCACGTTTGGCGTCACCTTATCTGTGACGACGTCCAAGTCAGAGATCAGCGTTCCAGCAGACGCTTGCAGTATTGATTGAGGCTCGTGTTTTCCGCTGCCGGTTTTAGTTGAGTGCGAGAGCCTCGTGAAGCATGTCAGCTTTTGCGCGCAGACGGATCTCGTCGTGGACGTCAATAGTCGGAGTCGAACAATTCAGATTTGTCCAGTTCGGACCATCGACGGCCAACTCTTCAGCAGCCACTGCCACTGCCCAAGTAACTCCGCATCGCGGCGACGAGTGCTTCGACTTTCGCGGACAATTGTTCGGCGAGGACTGTCGCGCCTTCAAAGTTGGCGTCCTGGCCCATGAATTCGAGCTTGAGCGCCAGATCGGCAGCGGCTTCCGCGTCGTAAGCTTTGGCCAGCCCCTTCAAGCGGTGGGCCGACAGGCGCAGTTCTTCGCCGCTTTGCTGTTTCACCGCTGCGAAGACACGTGTGACCAACTCCGGACCATCGACCAGGAAAAACTCCATCTGCTCGCGGAGCAGTTCGTCGTCGTTGTCGAGTCGCTCCGAGGCTGGGCCAAAATCCCACAGGGCTGAGTCGCCACGTTCCGACTGCTGCGAAAACATGCCGGGGACATTCGACGTGCCGAGGGTTTCCACCACGGCCACCAACTCGCGGGTTTGCAGCGGCTTCGAAAGGTACGCGTCCATGCCGGCGGACAAACAGCGTTCTCGGTCGCCTTTCATCGCGTGTGCGGTCAAGGCGATCAGCGGCATGTGCTTGCCGGTTTCGCGTTCGCGTTCTCGAATCGCGGCGGTGGTTTGGAAGCCGTCCATTTCGGGCATCTGCACATCCAGCAACACCAGGTCGAACTGCTGCTTGTCCAACAACTCCAACACTTCGCGACCGTTATTCGCAGCGACGCTTTCATGGCCGCGCTTCTCCAAGATACGAGACGCGAGACGGCGGTTGGCGGGATGATCGTCGGCGATCAGGATTCGCAGTTTGGTCGCGGCCAATTTGCGATCCGAAACTAGGCCGTTCGCCGAGAGAATCGGCTCGTCCTCTCCCAACGCGGTGCGGATGGCGTCGAGCATGGTGGACGGCGAGATCGGTTTTGTGAGATAGGCTTTGATCCCGAGTTCACGACAAACTTGCGCGTCGGCGTGTCGGTCCGCCGAGGAAAGCATCATCACCGTGCCGCATTGAATCGCGGGCTGGGCGTTCAATTCCAGCATGAGTTGGAAGCCATCCTTGCCGGGCATCGCGGCGTCCATGATGACGAGATCGACCGGCTGCTGTTGCGCGACCGCCCGAGTCAGGGCGGCCAACGCGGCGTCGGCGCTGTCCGCTTCCTCAGGATGCATTTTCCACGACAACAGCCGTTCTCGGACGATCCGCCGGTTGGTCTTGTTGTCATCGACAATCAGGACGTGCTTGCCGACGACGGCTTCCAATGCCATGGGCAACACCGGCGCGCTGGGTTCGTCCGAGATGCGAAGTCGCAGCGAGAAATGGAACTGACTGCCCGCACCCACTTCGCTATGCACCCAGATGCGACCGTGCATCAAATGAATCAATTCGGACGAAATCGTCAGCCCCAACCCGGTGCCGCCAAACTGCCGCGCCGTCGATCCATCCGCCTGCGTGAACGCCTCGAAAATGCGTTCCAACTTGTCGACCGGAATTCCGATCCCCGAATCCGCCACTCGAAAATGAAGACCGACTTCGCTTTCCGTGTCCCATTGGCGTTCCACGTTCACCGAGATCTCGCCATGAAACGTGAACTTGATGGCGTTGCCGATCAGGTTGATCAGCACCTGTCGAATTCGCAGTGGGTCGCCTTTCAATTCCTGCTGGATTTCCGGCGGCACGTGCCACACGAGTTCCAAACCCTTCTCATGAGCCCGTACGGCCATGGTCTTGAGTGTGTCTCGAATCAAGTCCGCGAGATTGAACCGCACCGCGTCGATTTCCATCTTGCCGGCTTCGATCTTGGACAAGTCCAAAATGTCGTTCAGCAATTGCAGCAAGGCATCGCCCGAGTCCTTGACGGTCAACAGATATTCGCGTTGTTCCTTGCTGAGTTCCGTACACAAAGCGAGTTCCGTCATGCCGAGGATCGCGTTCATGGGCGTGCGGATTTCGTGGCTCATGTTGGCCAGGAATTCGCTCTTGGCGCGGCTGGCGGATTCGGCCGCTTCCTTGGCGGCGGCGAGTGCGTCTTGAGCTTGATGACTGCGAGTCACATCGCTGCCGATTCCGATCCACCGCGAGATCGAACCGTTGTCACCATGAATGGGCGTTAAGTTCAGCGACAGCCACGCGGTATTGCCGTCCTTGCGGTAGTGCAGGAATTCTTCGGTGGTGCCATGTCCCAACTCAAACGCTTGGCGCAGGCTGCGGACGCGATTCGAACTCGTGCGACCGCCGACCAACACATCGACAAGACTCCAGCCGGTGACTTCGGGCAACACATAACCCGTCATCCGAGTGAAGGCGTCATTGACCCAAGAGATGCCACCTTTTTCGTCGATAATGATCACCGCGTTGTCGGTCTTGCTGGCGACGAGAGAGAGCAGTGTCAGCGTTTCGTTCATCGATCGCGACTGCCGCAATTCCGCTTCCAAGTCACGTCGCTGATGCTGAATGGTGGACAGTTCGTGCGCCAGTTGTCGCAATCGTTTCTGGCTGGTGGCGAGCGCGGATTGCGTGGTATTGCTTTTCAAGGTCGCCGCCCAATCGGCGACGTCGTTCTCCGTGAGTTGGGTGTAGTCCCCCGAGAGCTTCAGCCGCAGTCGCGTCGATACGACGCCTTTTTCGTCGGTGGTTTGTTCAAACTGTTCGACGAGAGACTGGACGGCAATTGATCCATTGTGTGATCCGGCGGACCCATTGGCCGACACTTTGGCGAAGGATTCCGCATCGACACGGGCCGCCGGTGGTCCGACTTCCGCATCGCTTGCAGCGGTCACGCGCGTTGAATTCGACGTGATGGAGGCCTGCACATAAGGCAGCGAATCGATTGTTTCGATGGCGAATTGCACCGAACCTCCACCGGCTTTCCATGTTTGTTTTGCCACTTCCGCAATGGCCTTGCGATAGTTCACGCATCGCCGAGACTCCAAACCGAGCATGGTCGCCAGCAAGCGGCCTCGCTGAGCAACCAGAGCGACGTCACGCTCGCGTCGGATCGAAAACTCGGCAATTGGCAAACTCATGGCTGGTTTCGGATCAAACGGTCGGATCGAACTGATTGGCGACGAGTGGCGCGGGCGAGTGTGGTCGTTTCCAGCTTGGCATTTGCGGTGCCGAAGGGTGCAAATATGAGTTTCCGCATTCGTTCCTTGCAAAGCACAACCATTCGCGCCACACCGCCAGCAAGACATGGTCAGCTTCCGACCACTTTGATGGGCGATAATCGTCCCGCTGAGCGCCAAAGGACCATTTCCGCCGTGTGACACTTCCCCGCAATGACGGCACGCCAAAACCGGCAGATTCTGCCGAACCGTCAACAGGGACAGTACTTAGGACAATTCCGATGTGGCTCCGCGAATTGGTTCGACAATTGCTGTCCGGAGGGCTTTGCGTAGCAGTTGCTTCGCGATGGTGGTTTCTGGATGTTCGATAAGCACAGGATGGCAGAATGTTGGTACTTTCAAGAAAAGTCGGCCAATCAATTTGTATCGGGAATGGCATTGTCCTGAAGGTGGCTTCGGTCAGCGGCAATTGTGTTCGATTTGCAATCGACGCGCCGGTCGAAATTCCGGTTCATCGAGCGGAAGTCTACCAACGCATCCATGCAAACTTTGCGGCTCAAACCACGGCGGCTTCGAACCAAGCCAGCTCGCAAGGTTGTGAGTCGCAATGTTTGTCGCAGACGATGTAAGCGGACATTGTATTCGACCTGCGACCCATCCATACGGCATAAATGGCGCAGTCCAATTAGTTAGTTGGGTTGCTTGGGCGCGGACTGCTGAGGCGTGGCCCGCACTTCTGCTGGAATCGCGCGGTAGGCATTGATCGATCGGTCGGTTCGATTCTCAAGCCCGTTTAACAGCGTTTCGTCGACCAACTCCACCACGATGCGTTGCCCAAAACGATAAACTTCCCAGAACGATTCCTGCACCGCATCAATCGCTCGATGAACCTGCCTCGCACCGGGCAAGTGCTCAAGCCCGATCGGTCTGGCGAGTCGGCCGTCGATTCCCAGACTCTGCCTTTGCAACCAATCGACCGCACTGTCGACGCGATCCAAATTGCCCAACGACGTCACGCTGTAGTCCGCAAGCGACAGCGCCGAGATATTGACCACCGAAACGGCCTCGGCAGCCCAAGCCGGTCCGTGATGTCGAATCGACATCTCGGTTTGTTCGAGCGACCCGGAAATCCAGCGGCGACCACCCGTCAATGGTGATAGCACGTCGTCGAACAACCGCGCCACGCTCAAGTCGCCCACGGCCATCAGGTTGTAC
>JAQBZS010000353.1 GCA_027622115.1 Planctomycetota bacterium
CGTCGAGCAACCGGGCCTGATTCGCAGTCGGCAAGGCGTCAACCTGCCCGGTGGGTACGAACTTCATCGCCTATTCGTTCCGGATTGCCTATCTGGCCGGAGTCTGTTCGTGTCAGCGATGAGGGATGATGAGTCTGGTCGCCGCCGATCAGCTTCTCAGCGGCAAGACCACTTCAATCGCAGACGCCACAGCCTCGTGCAATCATCGCTCACTCCGCACCCCGGCCACTGGCTTTCGCGACGTTTTCGTGGCGGTTGTTCAAGCCATATCCGACGACCAATCACCGGCCGGAAGCTCCGGCGATCAAGACCGCCTACGCAGCGTCGTATCCATTCCGCGAGCGACGTGGAAGTTTGCATGTCTCAGCTACCGCGCCGGCGTTCGCAAATCGTGTTGTCTCGCAGGATGCTTGACGCCGATGACGACTAACTCCTGGTATGAAGCGGTCGCGTCGGACACTCCGCTCACATAGGGCGACCTTCTGCAAGATTTCCCGCTGGTCGGCTGGAAATCCGAACCGAT
The DNA here is from genome assembly GCA_027622115.1 of Planctomycetota bacterium. Lineage (GTDB taxonomy): Bacteria > Planctomycetota > Planctomycetia > Planctomycetales > Planctomycetaceae > JAQBZS01. Next base: position 524 of record JAQBZS010000353.1, read on the forward strand.
CCAAGTCGAACCAGACAAAAATCTTGGCGAGTCGCTTCGCGGCGCGACGGAAATCGTTTAAGCGAATGTTGTGGTCATGACGCAGGCCTGCGATTTGGAAGACGGCTTGCGAATGATTCATCGCAACCTCCGTGAATCAGTGACCGGCGTACAACTCAGTCGTCGGCGTATTTGATTTTCCGTTTAAGTTCGTTGAACGCGCTGGGGCGAACAATTCCATCGTGGTGCATTCGGCCAACGACGATCCCCGGTGCTATTCCAATCGACTGCGCGAACTCACGTATTTGTTTCTCCGTTCGTAGCGTCGGCAGTTCCCAGGCGCGGTCGCGCGGGATCAGTAGATTGCGGGCAAACTGATCGGCCCCCGCCTCCCTGCCGTCATCACTCTGTGCGTCACCATGAAGAAAAACGTCTTTCTTACCGTGCAGCAGCACATGAGCGGCTTCATGAAAAAACGTGAACCAGAACGAGCCATCGTTCTTGTAAAGCAGACTGAGTTGAACCAGTGCCTTCTCCTTTGAAAGCCATTTCGTCACGCCACTTACACCAGCACCAGGAATCGCAGGCACGAGTGTCATCGCGACACCGGCATCGGCACATCGTTCGACGATTTCCTGCTGCCAGTCGGACGGGGACTTCACTGTTAGTTTGCGGATCTCGACAAGGCTCTTGCGAAACTTATCCGCGTCGTATGGCTCGCAAATCATCTGACCGGCAATGAGTTCACCCATCCGAATCCAGGCAGCAACAAGTCCAAGTTTGAATTCTCTCGCCTTCGATCTCCGGAACGCGACACTCGGCTCAACCCAGACTCGTTCCCATGCCGCCACATCTGTGACACCGAAGAAATGCAGTACGTTTCGCAGGGTGTGAACCTTGTCACGTGTCGATTCCACAAACCCGCGCTTCACCAGGTCACGAACCGGAATCGACTTCAACCAATCCAGGTCGGACTCCAGTCGTTCCGCCTGAGCGATCTGAGCGTTGGCTTCCTGAAAGTTACGTTCAAGGTTATTCCACAACCTGGCTGGCACTCCGAGCGCTGCTTCCAGCTTGAGAGCCGAGTCAAACGAGATTGGAGCGACGCCGTTGATAATCTGACTGATGGTCTTTTCTGTCAGCCCCGTGCGAGCCGCCAATTCGGTCTGCGACATCCCTTTCGCCGCGAGCGTCTCTGCAAGCGTTGCCCCCGGAGCAATCGCATAGTCCGGAGTAAACGGGTACAGCCTCTTTTCGACTGACTTCTTCTTTGCCATCGTTCTGCCTCCGATTCGACGTTCAGTGATAGTCGACGATTTCGATGACGACGATCGCTGTCACGACGTTCCAGTCCAGCCCACCGTCTTCGCGAGTTGGAATTGGTTCGTGATCAGGTTGAAAGATGAGCCGCTTTGGATGCACAAGATCGACTGCCAGTTGCCCGGAGCGATCAGCTTGTAGTTCATGGCACCTCGCTCCCGGCAGAAAACGCATGTCATCCAGAACATCGGCAGCGTGCAGTTCGAGGAGCCGCTGCTGGATGAGTGACGCCATCCGCGGTCCGAATTCGCCGCGCAGCTTCTTCTCCGAGTTGCAAAGCTTCGCCAGCTTGTTCGTCGAAAATGCAACATGCATTGAATCGGCCTCATTCTCGAAATAATTTACCTAATGGGTAAATAGTTTCAAGTCGTATTCTCGGGAGAACACAAACGGGATGGAATGGGACAGGTTCGATGTTTGCGGCCTGCGTGGGTCAACGTTCACTCTTTCGTGGGCGACCACGCTTGCACGCTGTTGATTCAAGACCGAGTCTTGCGGCCGAGGAGTTGATCACAACGATCAATCCTCTGCGGCTGCCAACAACGATCTTTCGCAGATCGCCCATTGCCCGAAGTTTTCTTCGACTTCCACTTGAACCGTCGTGATTGCGCCGCCACCCGCGTGTTGATTGATGGACTCGATCAGCCGTGTTGCGATCCAGTCCGCAAGCAATTCCGCCGTGGTGTTGGCGATCGGTAACAACACGCAGTCTTCTCGCGGAAACACCCAGCGGCGGTCCTCGAAGTCTGCGGTGACTTCCTTCTCGCCCACTTCCACGCGGATCTCGTTGTGCATCGTCGGCAGCAGGACGCGATGGTCGAGTTCGTTCACGATCGATTGCAGCGAGTCGCGCAAGGCAATGAAGTCGAACACGTAGCTGTTTTCATCGAGCGGGCCGCGAACCTCGACGACCGTGCGCCAATTGTGCCCATGCAATCGCTCGCAGACGTTGCCGTTGAACGTGATGAAATGGGCCGCGCTGAATACCAAATGATCCTTGGTCACGCGGACTCGAAATTGTGTGTCGGACATGCAACCGCTTTCTCGATTGAAGCAAACTCGGATTTGATCCGCCGGATTGGTTGCCTTGTGGGCAGTCTGCCGATACGAGTCATCCCATTGACCTTGCGACCAAACCGCACGACTTCGAAGGCCGACACATGAGCAGCTTTGATCGACGACCGCGTGAGAATACTTCGAACACAGACCCGGAGCGATGGCTCGGTGGCACCAGGGTTTTGCGGGGTGTCGCGTTTCGCCGGCTCTTGAACTGCTTGGTGTTGGCGATCGTCGCGGGCCGTGTGTTTGGCGAAACTGGTGCGCCCGAACCCCCGCGGGAAATCGCCAAACCGGGAGTCGGCGGGTATGTGTCGAGCGAATTGATCTATGCCGTGGAAGGCCGACCGACGCCGCAATGTCACGCATCGACATTGGCGGAAACCGAACGGGGACTCGTGGCGGCATGGTTTGGCGGCACGCGAGAAAAGCATCCCGACGTCGGTATCTGGGTGTCTCGTCAGGTGGACAAGCAGTGGACGACGCCCGTGGAAGTGGCCAACGGTGTGCAGTCGCCCGAAAAACGACACCCTTGCTGGAACCCCGTTCTGTTCCAGCCGAGCAGCGGGCCGCTGTTGTTGTTCTACAAAGTCGGACCGTCGCCAAGTGAATGGTGGGGCATGCTGACGACGTCTTCGGACCACGGGAAATCGTGGACGAAACCGCGCAAGCTGGGCGAAGACGCAGCGGTGGGACATCTTCTCGGGCCGGTGAAGAACAAGCCGATTCAATTGGGCGACGGCTCGATCCTGTGCCCCACCAGCACCGAACACAACGGCTGGCGAGTCCACTTCGAATCGACGAAAGACCTGGGCCGAACTTGGACGGTCATCGGCCCGATCCATGACGGCAAGACATTTGGAGCCATTCAGCCCAGCATCCTGCGCTATGCGGACGGACGGATGCAGATCCTGTGTCGCAGCCGGCAAAGCGTCGTCGCTCAGAGTTGGTCGTCGGACGGCGGCAAGACCTGGAGCAAGATGACGGCGACGTCGTTACCGAATCCGAATGCCGGCACCGACGCTGTGACGCTCGCGGACGGGCGGCAATTGATCGTCTACAACCACACGGTGCGCGGCATCATTTATCCCGCGAACCGGACGATGTTGAATGTCGCAATTTCCACGGATGGCAAGCTGTGGCACCCCGTCTTGACGCTGGAACGCGCACCGGGCGAGTACTCGTATCCCGCCGTCATTCAAACGCGCGACAAGCTCGTTCACGTCGTCTACACGTGGAAGCGATCATCGGTGAAGCATGTAATTTTGGATCCCGCGAAAATCTCGACTCGGAGATGACCGTCGAGTCGAACGAGTCAATGGCATAAAGGCGTTGAAGAAGATGTCGCAAGTCCTCGGTGTTTCGAGACATCGGCGGGAAGATCTCGGGCTCCTGATTCCAGACGATCCGCATGGTGTTTCGGTTTGCTTGCCGCTGTGGGAGCACAACGTCGGTTACGAAGAAGCCGATCCCGCCGTCACCAGCAAGATGCAGTGTGGCTATCCACGGTTCTTCCTGCATCCGTCGGTCGTGCGACTCATGGATCGATGCGACTCGCAATTCGCTCAACCCGGCCAGTGCTGTTTCGTGTTCCCGACGGCTCGCATCGCCGCGCGGTGTGCGGAATTCGTGGGTCGCGAAGACTCCGTGCCGACTCGAACGGAAGCCGCGTTCGACGACCGAGTCCATGCCGTCGTACTGCCAACCACGGCCCGCGACACGGCCAAAGCCTTCTGGCAACACTCGGGCGAAATCATTTCGTCGCGTTTCGCGGATCACATCCTGGACGGGAAACCGGAACGACCTATTGAAAATGATCCCAAATCCGTGCTGCGGCATCGCGTGGCGGACATGGTCGAGGCCGAGGCGGAGGACGTGTTTCTGTTTCCCAGCGGGATGGCGGCGATCTACGCCGGGTATCGCATGTTTCAGCGGTTGAACCCAAGTGCGAGGAGCCTGCAATTCGGCTTTCCTTATGTGGATATCCTCAAGGTGCAACAACGCTTCGCCGACGCACAAGCCGGTTCAGAACCCTGCACGTTTTTTCCACGCGGCGACGCCGAAGAGATCGAACGGATTCAACGCATCGCGGACGAGTTTCCCGTCATGGGATTGTTCTGCGAGTTTCCCAGTAATCCGTTGCTCAAGTCGCCCGACTTGCGACGACTCCGGCAGATCGCGGACGAATTCCAATTCCCGGTGCTGGTCGACGACACGTTGGGGGCGTGCATCAACACCAACGTCAATACCGCAGCGGATGTGATCGGCACGAGTCTGACCAAGTACTTCTCGGGATCCGGCAACGTGGCCGCCGGCGCGTTGATCCTGAATCGACACAAGCCGCACTATGCCCGACTGCGACAGGCTCTGGAGTCGGAATTCGAAGACATCCTGTTCCACGACGATGCCGTCGTACTGGAACAGAATTCTCGCGATTACGCGGAACGCATTGCCGTCATCAACCGGAACTCACTGTGTGTCAGCGAGTTCCTCCAAGGCCACCCAGCCATCGAAGCGGTGTGGTATCCGGCACACGTCACGCGAAACCATTACACAGCATATCAACGCCCCGGAGCGGGATTTGGCGGGCTGATGTCCATCGTGTTGAAAGACGCCGCTCGCACGACACCGGGATTCTTCGACGCACTTGAAATCCCGAAGGGGCCGAATCTCGGAACGAATTTCACGCTCTGCTGCCCGTACACAATTCTGGCGCATTACAACGAACTGGACTTTGCCGAAGCGTGCGGCATTTCGTCGCATCTGATCCGCGTTTCGATCGGGATGGAGTCCGTGGATTGGATCACCGATCGCTTCCAAGCCGCGCTGCAAGTCTCGACCACCTTTTGACTGCGCATTTCGCCCTCGCACGGGCGGGGGTGGCAGAACTCTCAAGTAGCGACCGACGTCGAGAACACATTGGATTTTGCTCACGTTGTCCGAAAGAATGTCGCAGCCTTCCGCCATCCAAATACGCTCTGAAAGCGCCGGCCGAATCAGACTGGATCGGAGATACCCGCGAATAATTCGGAGACGGACAGTTTCAGGTCTGGGAGAACGGGGGCGGCGGAAATCTCGTCCGACCCCTGATGAATCGTGAGTTCGGTGGGTGACGTATAAGCATAAATGCTACGGATCTGGGTATACACAACCCAGACCAATCGAGTTCCTGCTTGGAAGTACTCGGCAGTCTTGCCAACAACACCGTCCGCGGTATTGGAAGGACTGACAACTTCCACGGCCCAGTCGGGAACGACATCCCAAGCATTCGTGTCTGGCGGCAATTCGGACCATCGCGAGCGCGAAACGAATGCAAAATCCGGACGGCGTTGGAGGTCACCGGTCGAATCGAGCACAAAGAGGTTTTCCGTCACGGCGTGACCATGTTTTCGCCGCGGATCGAAGCCGCCGACCAATATGGCGATCTGCGTTGCAATCAAGTTTTGCCGAGTTCCCACAACTTTCTCCTTGAGTTGCCCTCCAACCACTTCGAACAACCGTTCGTCGACGATTTGCTCATCGGTAACTTCTTCTTCAATAACAGTGGCCATCATCCACCTCTTGGCTAAGTGACTAAGGAGCTGGGCGCAGTTTCATTCCCGGAACGTCACCGAGCGGGAAGTTGGCCAGATAGATTTGATCAGGATTCACGGACCGGCGCCCCGTCCGCCAACGTGTAGATGTCCTGATGCGGGTCATTCAAGTCGTATTGCATGAATCGCTTCCAGACTTGGCAGTCGCCTTTCAAGTACGCCGAGCAAATGTCGGTATCGATCAGGAAACTCATGACTGACGATCCAGTCGGCTGGTCTTTCGCTGTTGACGGTTCCATTCGAGGAACTCGTCGAGTTCCTCGCCTTCATCGCCCCACTCGCCGAATGCTCGTTTCAGTCCGTCACATGGAGCATGTAACACATTTCGATGTGCGATTGGCTGAACCGTGACTCCAACTTCCTGTCCTTCGGGAAGCCCGGTCTCATTTTCAAGTTCGATCGCTTTCCCGCGCACAGTTCCACGAATCATCTGACACCTCCAGGCTGGCGCTCAATTTTGCTAGCAGTTGGAATGAATTCTATAGTGCAGCAGACGTCAGTGCGCCGGTCCAAATCTGCGACCAAGCATTTTGCAGACCTCGTCCGCTCGATTCATGCTTCGGGCTCGGCTGAGTCCTTCAGCCTGATTGCCTTTGTTTTCATGCCCGAGCACGTGCATTTGCTCGTGATGCCGACATCAGACGAATCCAAAGTGAGCCGTTTTCTCGCAAGGTCAAAGCGGCCGACATCCAGCCAGATCCAGCAAATCCTCATTGAGCACGATTCACCGCTAGCCCGGATTATTCACTGTAGGGTGTGTCGAGGTCGTAAACCGTTGGTGCGTCATCAGCAAACCA
>JAQBZS010000354.1 GCA_027622115.1 Planctomycetota bacterium
GATTGAACAGCGATTGTTCGGCGAAGCTCGTACGAGCATGCATCACCACGTAATTCGGCAGGTTTTCGTTCATGCTGCCCAGCCCGTAACTCAACCAAGCCCCGAGACTCGGCCGACCGGGAATCTGGCTGCCGGTTTGGATGTAGGTGATGGCCGGGTCGTGGTTGATGGCTTCGGTGAACGTGCTGTGAACTACGCAAAGTTCTTTTGCAACCGTCGCGGTGTGCGGCAGTAATTCACTGACCCACACGCCAGCGTCGTTGTTGTCGTGCTTGGTGAATTTGTACTTGCTGGGACACACGGGCAGCGTTTTTTGACGAGACGTCATGCCCGTGATTCGCTGTCCGTTCCGCACATGATCCGGCAGCGGTTTGCCGAACATCTCCTGCATCTTCGGCTTGTAGTCCCACAAGTCGTGATGGCTGGGACCGCCGCTCATGAAGAGATAGATGACGCGTTTCGCCTTGGCGGGATGATGCAGGCCGTCGCGAGTCGACGGGGGATCGGCAAGCAAATCCGGTCCGAGCAGGTTGGCCAGTGCGGCCGTTCCCAGTCCAAGTGCCGAGCGACCGAACAACTGTCTGCGAGTCATCAACAATTCACGTTCACGAGCGGGGTCGACGTATTGCATCGCGGTGCCTTCAATTGTTTCTCGAAATATTGACCGAGTTCCGCCCCGGAGGAGCCGCAACGTACCAGCCCAGGACAACGCCCTACGAAAGCGGCAATGCAGTGGTTGCTCTACCAGGCTTTGAGCCCGAACGGTCGCGGAGGTTGATTGAGACGGCGAACTGCAAATCAGCCGGCATAGAAAGAAAAACGCCCATTGTTCGATTTCCTTCGCCTCTGAAATCGTGTCCTCGTTCAAATTGTATTTCGGAAACTCCACCGTATGCACTTCGATCGAGTCCGGAATTTCGCATTCGTGCTCGGGGTCCACCAAGCGGAAGCGGTGGTGCGGGACGGAGTCGTCGCGAAACAGCAGATGGCCGAGCAAGCAGCCGCGAGCATTCAACTTTGCCGCTCATTCCGTCTTAACAAACGGCGGATTCCTAACCACCAAGTCGTCGCTTTCTTGATTGAATTCTTGAGATTCGCCCCCGTCATCTTTGCCGTTGCGACCGACGCTATAGAGATGAAACCCGGTTGCGTATTGCGTGTAGCGCATCGGTCCGTCGGCAAACAAGTCTTGCGGCACCTTGGCGATGTATTTGGGTGCCAAGTCGCTCAGCGACTTCGGGAACTTCTGGTTGTCTCGCTGAAACGCTTCGATCGCATAAGCCAAACGAATCAAATCCAACTGAACGATGGATCGGTCGGACGCTTCGCTGGCCATGGTCACGGCCGGCAACAGCAAGGCGACCAAGACGTTGGTCATGACTTCCGAACGTCGCTGGCGTGACAAGAACGCAAACACGAGCGACCGCTTGTCACGAGCGTCCGCCGCAGCGGCCTTGATTTGAGCATCGATCACACTCAACGCCGCCAGACGTTCTTTTCGAGTCGGCTTGCGCAGTGCCGCAGTCAACCGGTCGTACCACGTGTTGGCGATCTTGGTGACCTCGTTCCAGTCGATCGAAGCTCGCGTCAGCATCTTCATAAACCAGTTCGATTCGCCGTCGCCCCCATCGATTTGATTGAGCGCTCCTGGGCCGTCACGAACCATGGACGTCGCGACATCAAGCATCATGAATCGCTCGGCGGTATCGATTTTGTCCGCCATGGATTCGATGGGCTTCATCGCTTCCAAGTGTTTGCGAAATCGCAGTGCCTGTTTGGACGTCAGTTTGGGGTGTCGGGAGATGGCTTGATCGACTTCCCCGGCAATCGCATTGCACGCAATTCCCACCAGGACTTCGATGATCGTCCCGCCCTGACTCACCAATTGCCCCAATCGCCGAGCTGCCATGTTGTCTTCAAACGCACCTTCGACGTCGTCGTTGCCGAGTCGATACATGGCTCGGATCGTTAGCATTCGTACGGCTTCCCGGCTTTCCTGAGCCACGGGCAGCAAAATGGCGAGCACTTTGGGAGCACCAACCGCTTCGTCGGTGTCTAAATACGGCGTGTAATACCGCGAGCACTTGCTGGCTCGCACGAACAGGTCGATGGCTTTGTCGTTTGCTTCAACCCATTTCGCCAACACGAAGTCGTCCTTGGCGGTCCAAGGTCGTTCGCGCCCCTTGGCCCGACGATCCCAGAGTGCCGGGTTTTCCAGCTTGGCGGTTTCCGGGAAATCCTTGGCGAAACTCAACCAAGAAATCGTCTCGCCGCCGACCTTGACCGGCTCGATGCCCATCGCCTTGAAGTACCGCTCGCGATGCGGCGAGTTAGCCAGTTCGCGAATCCCATTGCCGCGAGCAAGAAACACGGCCGCATTGTCTTCCGGTTTCACGCCCTTGCCATGCATCTCGTCCAACGCCCGGACGTAATTCACGAAACCCTTCTTGTCGAGCGGACTGGTGATGAAGGTCGTCTCTTTCGAGATCTTGAGCGCCGTTTGTTTGGGGGGTTCCGCCGGCTTCTTCACAGGAGTCTTCGCGGGTTTCTCGGCCTTCTGCGCTAGAGTCCAGCCCTGGCCGAACAAGCCCACGACCAGCATCCCCACACAGAGTAATCGCAACGACATGGTCCACCTCAAGCGGATTGGAAGTTTCAGGAGTCCCCAACTTTACTCAAAACACTCGACACAATGTTGAGTCGATTCCGAGTCGCTTCCGAATTGGAAGCATCTTAGTTCGAGTTTGTCACTTTCCGGGGTCAGGCTTACGTCTTTCAGATTTGGCGGGCGGTGGACTTTGGCTTCATCAAAAACGTCAACTCGCCAAATCTGAAATACGTAAGCCTGACCCCGATCCCCCGCAATGTGACAAACTCGAACTTAGGTGGTGACTCGAATTCAGCCGAGCTTTGTCTAAGAATAGCGACCAATGAGTTGTTTGGCCCGCAGCCAAATGGAACAGCGAACTTCCAAGCTCGCGCTTTGGAATTGTCTTGAAACGCATCTTGAACACGGAAATGGGATGGTCGTGCAGAAAAATAACTTTCAGCGTGGTGTCGGACTGTTCTTGTTGCTGACAGTCTTCGCATCCGGGTGCGGTTCAAGCGATGACGGCCCCGTGCGTTTTGACGTATCCGGTGAAGTCACTTTCGCCGGCAAACCCGTACCGAGTGGGACGATCATGTTTGTCCCGGACAACGCAGCGGGAAACAGCGGTCCCGGCGGCATGGCCGTCATCAAGGATGGTCGCTACGAAACCAACGGCAAGGGAGTCGTGGGCGGCGCGTACATCGTCAAGATCGAGGGCTACGATGGAGTCCCCGTGCGGGAGTCCGGCGAAGAATTGGCGGACGGTAAGCCGATGTTTGAGCCGCGCGAGTTGAAGGAGTCGTTCCCCAAGGAAAAGTCCACCAAAGATTTCAAGCTCGAGAAAACACCCGCCAAGAAAAGCACGCGCAAGTCGCCCGGTAAATCGATCGCCAAGACGGCACCTATTTCTGCACCGTGACGCGTCCGCTGACTGCCCGGATCAATTCTTCGCGGGTCACCGCTGAGTCGAATGTGCCCAACAGTTGCTCGGACGGACTCATGACGAGGACTCGACAGTCACTCGTTCGGTTCATTCCCAATTGGTGAACCAGTTTGGTTTCGGCGGGATTGTCCGAGCGAATCGCCACGACTTCCGATTGTCGGCGAGCATTCGGATCCGCCAGAAACGCACTCACGCCGGTGGGCAACGCCTGAGCCTGAGGGCCGAGTACGCACAGAACCGCGAACTTGTTTTGCTGCATGGCCAGCAGGCACCGCGCGAATGCAGGTGTCACGATCGACTCTTCGATCAATTCCGCGGTGATCTTGTGCGGAATGATGCCCGTCAACACGCCGTTCGGAGCGAGCACCATCACGCACGGGACGGACTCGGGGCTGAGTTGCGATATGAGTTTCTTTTCCGCCGGATCGGTCACGCGCAACACGATCCATTCCGTGTTCCGAGGATGTTTTGCCAGCGACTGTTGCAGGGTATTTGCCATGTCGCGTGTGTTTTGATCGAGCTGATCTGTCAGCAGCAGAAACGTGTGCTTGCCGGCTGCTTGGGCCGCCGCCACTCGGCGCGCGACGGGAGAAGGCCCGGTGCCGACGGTCGGTGTCTGAGCCAGAGCTGCATAGGGCAATGCAAACGTGGCCACCACAACCGTCATCCAAGTGCGCGACATCCTTGCCATGCTGCGAATTCCATTGAGTGAGTTTTGAAGAGTGGAGTTTGAAGAGCCGCCAATGATGGGCGGACAATTCCAGTATCGACCCACACACTCGGCACATTCAAAACAACTCGACCGATCCGGCATCACTACGCAATTTCACCAGCTTAACCTCGCAATTCTGAGGTGTTTGTCCCCATCCGTGGAATAATCCCGGCGAAACCGGCATCATCACTTCGGCTGCGGAAGGGCAACGCGATTCGCGACGCAGACTGACCTTGAACAAGATTTCAAACCTGGAGGCGTTTCCATGAGACAGTTCGCAATGGTGCTCACGTTGTTGGTGATCGGTGGTCTGGTCGCCGGTTGCTCGAAGACCGTCAAGACGGATGTCACGTCCAAATCGGAATCCAAGAGCGATTCGGGAACTCCCGACAGCGGGAAATCAGACAGCGGGAAATCAGACAGCGGCAAGTCTGAATCGGCAAAGTCGGCCAAATCCGCCGTTGTGGCGAAGACTTCAACCGACACGACGACACCGCAAACGGAACCTCCGAAGAACGTCATTGAAGATGACAGATCTGAGGAAGACGAGTGAGAGATTTCGGCTCAACTCCTGTTCGAGTGGAAACGAGAGTTTGACTCCCACGGATGGGTGAAGACATCAGCGCACGCAGCGAGTTTGCCGACTGCGACGGGAGGCGTGAACCTCCATGCGTGCGTTCCGCACAATCGGCATGGCTTCGCCGATCTTCGTGAACCGATCGATTTTCCAGAGCCGTTCATCCATCGAATGGCGAGCCGGGACGAATGGATCGATCGCAACATGAAGCACATTCGAATCTGGGGAGCCGTCCCCGTCATTCTGATCTGCGTTTCGCTCGCGGTCTTGCTGCGCGCTGCGGAAGAACCCGAACCGTGGCCCTTTCGAATCGATCAGCAACACATCTCGGTCGCGGCGTTCGACCAGTTGCAGCCGATTGCGCGATCGCAGCCCATCGCTCGCTTCGACGAGGACCGTCGTCCCACACGCAGCGATCAGGGGTTTGTGGAACCGGCGCTTTGGCCGCATTCGTCGCGCGGCGTGACGACGCAGTCGCATCCTGCACCGAATTCTGACACCTCAACGGCGGTTTCGCAGACGGGCGGAGTTGCGGACATCGGGTCGCAGATTCCCGGCAGTTTTGGGCATACCGTCCAACCGGACGGCTTCGCGACATCGCCCACCGTTCCGCAATCCAGTTTTGCCGTTCCAGACAATTCAACCAGCATTCAACCCGCATCATGTGACACTTGTGGGCCACAGTTCGGGCACGCGATCCCGGCGTCTCCACATCTGTCTCCGTATCTCGACCGAGCCGCTCTCTACCCGGATTCCGAACCCATCCCGCGTCTCGATGGAGAAATGCCGCAACTGCCAAACGGCTTCGAGCCATGGTGGAATCAGCACATTCGATCGCCGTTGTGGGCCAACGCGAACTCGTTGCCCGTCAACGTGGACGAACTGGTGATGCAGGCGCTTGAGCATTCGCCTCAAGTCTTGGCCGCAAAGGCCGAGCCCCAAATCGTTCGCACGTCGATCATGGAGGAGCAAGGCGAATTCGATTGGCACGCGTTCTTGGAATCCACGTACGACCACAACACCGACCCCGTCGGCAACACGCTGACAACCGGCGGAGCCAGTCGATTCCGTGATCACATCTGGTCCACCCGCGGCGGCGTGCGACGCACGAACGAAGTGGGCGGGGAGATCGAGGCGTCGCAAAAGTCCGGCTATCAAGACAACAACTCGCGGTTCTTCGTGCCCAATCAACAAGGCACGGCTCGACTGGAACTCAGCTACACACAGCCACTGCTGAATGGACGGGGCCGAGCTTATAACCAGAGTCGGATCATGCTGGCGCACGTGGATTCGCGGATCGCCGAGGATGAACTCGCCGGCCAACTGCAAGACCACTTGTTGAAGGTCACTGAATCGTATTGGGAACTGTATCGAGCCCGTTCGTCGCACTTGCAGAAACACAAGCTGCTCGGCAGCGCCACGGCGATTCAAAAAACATTGGAAGCTCGGCAAGGCGTGGACGCGCAACAGCGGCAGGTGTTGCGAGCGAGGTCGGCCGTGGCCAGTCGGCGATCCGAGATCGCTCGGGCGGTGTCGTCGATCCGCAATGCTGAATCCAAGCTGCGATATCTCGTGAACGATCCACGGCTGACGAACGCCGGGCACGTGGAAATGATTCCGCAAGAGGCGCCGCGAGCCGACTATATCCCCATGTCGATGGGCGACTCGTTGAACACGGCGATTATCAACCGCCCGGACATTTCGCAGGCGATCCGTCGCATGAAGGCCACGTGCTTGCGATTGAACGTGGCGCGTCACGAAGTGCTGCCGACGTTGGATTTGGTGATGAGCACCTATGTCGCGGGCCTAGCCGGCAACAGCGATTTGGGGAAGGCCGCTGGGCGTCAGTTTGTCGATGGCGGCGAACCGGGATATTCGATCGGACTGTTCTTCGAAGTCCCGCTCGGCAATCGCATGGCGCGGGCCAGACAAGAGCGCCGGCAATGGGAAGTTCGCAAGGCGCTCCGTGAATTCGAAGCCACGGTCGAAGGCGGCATCACGAAAGTGGAACTGGCCTTCCGAGAATCCGAAACGTCGTTTCGCGAAATGCTGAGCCGCTATCAGGCCATGATGGCGGCCGAAAACGAAACTCAATACCTGCACGAACGCTGGAAGGTGTTGCCTGGAAACGATCGATCCACCGTGCAGTTGCTCGAAGACTTGCTCGATTCACAAGAACGACTGGCCGACGAAGAGGCCGACTTCACCAGGGCACAAGTCAATTACGCGCTGGCACTGGCGGATCTCAAACGGGCGATGGGCACTCTGATGAGTGTTTCAACGCTGACTTCAGTCATCACGGAAGGCGAACGTTCCACGGACGGTGGACTGGACCACCTCCCAGATTACGAATTGGCTCCGCCTCCCGAACCACCCGTCTTGCGGGTTCCGAACACTTGACGGGATTGTCGCCGTTCGTTCGCAGTGGCTC
>JAQBZS010000355.1 GCA_027622115.1 Planctomycetota bacterium
CAAGACTCGATCGAACTTGCAATCCCCACGGGGGACCGAGCCCACGATGAATCTCCTCAAACGTACGACGCAATTCAGCAATCGCTGGACCACGACAGACACCGTTGCCTGTTTCTTCCGGGAAACCACGATTGCGTCCCACACGTGCGCTCAATGGTCTCGCGAGTCGCGGATTTCGTCTTGAGCCAAGCAAAGCCGCTCTCCGACTCCCGGACCAGCGATTCGCGAATCGAGACGCCGCCCTTTGTATTTCAGCCGCCGATGGATTCCACAGCGGCGTTTCAACGGAAATTGCACGGCTGGAATCTCATCGGCCTGGATACGCAGCTTCCCGGCGAGGTCAGCGGGCGAATCGGCGACCGACAAATGCGTTGGCTGGCGGAAGTTCTTGGTGATCCGAGTCCCACGTTGATCTTTATGCATCACCCGCCACAGGACATTGGTGTCGACTGGCTCGATGACATTGGTTTGCGGAATCAGCGCGAGTTTCAGCAACTGATCCTCAAGCATTCGCATGTGCGTGGCATTTTTTGCGGCCACGTGCATCAAGAATTCGAAGGTCGCATTGGAGGGACTCGCGTATTTACAACCCCGTCGACTGCCATGCAGTTTTGTCCGACGGTGGTCGAGACACGTTTCGATTTATTGCCGCCGGGATTCCGATGGATCGACGTCGACTCGGACGACTTTTCGACCGGCGTGATTCGCCTAGAGTCTCTTGAGTTTCCTCCAGAGTTGGAGGGATGAGTTATTTTGAGCCCCCACGAATTCAGGACGACCACGAATTGTAGCCGCCGTCGCCAGACGGTGGTTTCCAGCACCGCCTCCACCGTCTGGAGACGGTAGTTCCGCTGGTTGTCGGCGAAGCAGCGTCGTTTAACCGCACGCCGCAGGCACGCGCGTTCGGGCTCACCAAACCAAGTTACATTGCTCAACGCGCGTGCCTGCGGCGTGCGGTTAAACAAGTCATCTTTGGCTGCGTAGACAACCACCCGGGCTCATTTTTCGTTTCGCCACAGCCATCGCAGCGAGTCCGGAAGAATCGCGCCGCCGTGATTGCCGTTGTGAGCGCCTTCGCCGAACACGAACTTGAAGTCGTATTTGGCAAAGACCAGTGCCGCGGCCATTTGTTTGTTGCCCAGGGGCCAGTTTCCGTGCTGGTTGTCGAGGTCGTGGCTGCCGTCTTGCAGGAAGACTCGTAACCCCTTGTTTTCCGTCTTACGAATCAGCGCGGGATAATGATCGCCGCCTCGAATGTTGACGAAACTGCCGACGTGGCTGAGCACCTTCTGAAACCGGTCTGGCCGTTCCCAGGCCACGGTAAACGCACAGATGCCGCCACTGCTGATGCCGCAAACCGCGCGGCCCTTGGGATCGCTGGTGATGCGATAATCCTTTTCAACCGCCGGCAGGATTTCCGTCAGGAGAAACTTCGTGTAGTCGGGCAGCAGCGAGTCGTATTCGACACTGCGATTCTCGGGACGAGGTTGCCAGCCGGGTTTCGGCGGCAGCGCGTCCTTGAGATGCCCTGGATCGATCAATACGGCGATGGTCACGGGCATGTCGCCCTTGTGAATCAAGTTGTCGAAGACGATCGGGACTCGGAACTGGCCGGATTCCGCGACGTAGGCGTGGCCATCCTGAAACACCATGAGTGATGCGTCGGAATTGCCCGTGTATTGCGCGGGAACATAGACCCAATAACGGCGAATCGTGCCGGGAAAGACCTTGCTGTCCTTCCAAACGTGCATCGTGACCTTGCCCTGCGGCACGCCGTCTTGACGCGAGGAGTCCGGGCCGTATTCGTAGGTCTTGGGCTGGGATGCCTCGGGCTTTGAATCCTCGGCAACGACAACGCCCGCCAAACCAAGTAACACGATCCAGGTCATCAGTCTCATTTGCTTCTCCTGCGTGAACTTGAGGAGCCGAGACTTCGGATTGGTGGGCAGTGCCAACCTTACGTTGACTCCGGGGTGAATATTGTGGTGTCTCCTGCTGCGAATGACCGTGATTTCGGCGACCGGAAGATATCACTCGGGCAACTCGCGACAAATAATCTACCCAACCGAATGAACCGCACGCTAGCGTGTTGAAAACCGGGTTCGTCGCGATGAGAGCCTCATTCAGCGGACTCGCCCACAAATCCTTTTCTTTTGAAAACTTCTTTCGTTGTATTGCTTGTCGTCTGTCGCTTCACGGTGTTGCACGTCGAAATTCGCTCGTGCTATCGATCGTCCGCAGACCATTGACTCGCCAGCGTCGCAACTGCTGAAAGCTTTCAATTCGGACGCCGTCCAAATCCATTGTTGAGTTCGGAGCAAGCCATGTCGGGAATCGTTTCACGAGGACTCAGTGCTTTCGCGTTGGTCGGTTGTTTGATGCAATCGGCATCGGCTGCCACCGTCAAAGCGTTTGCGGGTCGACCGTTTGGTGTTGGATCGATTGTTGTCCAAATCTTGGATGCACCACCCGATCAACGACCATTACTGCACCCGGACGTTCGCAGCATCCACTTGACGGAAGCGGGCGGGCGTGTGTTCTACCCCACTTTCTTGGTGAATTCGGAAATTCGCCCTCACGACCAGCCGGTCCAAGCCGCTTCCGTCGAGGCACTGTTTCGATTTCAAGGCACCGACGAACTCAAGCTTACCTTGCACATCGCCGGCCGCGATCCGGTCACCGCGAAGTTCACGCCGCTGTCCGACAAGACGCAGCCAGACGTGAACGGCTTCGAAGAACTCGAACAACAGTGGTGGCGAACCTATTCCGAGAACGCTCGAAAACACGCCGTCGCCGACGAATACCCGCCGCAAATCGAAAACTATCTGACGATGCTGTGGGCGCGACGGCTACGGACTCAACCGCCGTCGTTACAAAATCCGTGGTCCGGCAACCAACAGATCGACCGCGTCCTGGGGCTGCTGATGGGAGCCGAATCCGTGCGAGTCGCCATGCAGCGGGACACGTTTCTCGGCAAGACATCACGCGGCCTGACAGCGGATCACGCGTTGCCGTCACCCACTCGCACGCCGCCGGTCACGCTGCCGGAGATCCCGGACGACATCCCTATCGAAGCCATTGCGAAGCACGTGCCGGAAGATTGCTTCTACGTCCGCTTCGGTAGTTTCGCGAACTTTCGCTGGATGCGATCGACCCTGAAAAAGTGGGGCGGCACAACGCGGAATCTCGTGGCCGTTCGAGGCATCGACTACCACGTGTCTGAAAACATGGAGCGGCAACTGGGCCTTCGCGAGACTCCGCTGTCGCAACTCTTCGGCGACACCGTCATTTCCGACGTGGCATTCATCGGAACCGACCCGTTCTTTCGCGAGGGCGCGGCGTGGGGGATCCTTTTCGAGGCCCGCAACAGCACACTGCTCGGCAGTCAGCTTTCAAAACTGCGCGGCGACGTACTGAAGTCGACACCGCAAGCCAAGCAACAGGCGGTCGAAATTGAAAACCGGCAAGTGTCGTTCCTGTCCACGCCCGACAACCGGGTGCGTTCATTTTACGTCGTGGACGGAGACTACCACTTGGTCACGACGTCGCGCGAAATCGCGCGGCGGTTTTTGGCGGTGGCGGACGGTCGGACTGCGCTTGGGCAATTGGCCGAATTCCGCTTTGCCCGTCACAAGATGCCGCTTGCCAAAGATCAAACGGTCTTCGCCTATCTGTCCGACCCGTTCTTTCGCCAAATCATTGGGCCGCAATACCGAGTCGAAATGACACGCCGCATGTTGGCACTCGCGGAAATCGAGTTGGTCGAATTGGCTCGCTTGGCGGCAAAGTCCGAGGGCGGCAAGTCGGACTCGATCGACGATCTCATTCGCGGCAACATCGTGGACAACGACAAAGCGGAAGTCAGCCGAGCCGGTTATTTGCCGCGCGACTTCAAGATTCGCCCGGATGCTTCACAGACCGTGATCGAAAACGGCGTGGTGCTTGACAGCCTGCGCGGGGCTCGCGGCAGTTTCTTGCCGGTCGTCGATGTGGACGTTGCACGAATCACGGCGTCCGAACGGGATGCCTACGAGCAATTCAAGTTTGCGTACGAGCGGCAATGGCAGCGGATGGATCCGGTGATCATCGCGTTGACCCGCAAGCCGGTGCCGAAGACCACTCACGACCGACTGACGATCGATGTCCACATCACGCCTTATGCGCGTCGTCATTACGAGGATTTGCTCCGTCATCTTCGCCCGCCGGGTCCGTTGCGAGTGGCTCCGGTGCCCTCGGATCTGGCTACGGTTGACGGTCACATCAAGTATTGGTTTCTCAACGGCTACGGGTTCGCGGGACTTCGAGACCACGCGCCGGAACTCAAGATCAAGAACGGTCGAGCGGACTTGAAGTCGATGACTCCAGGTAGCCTTCCGGCGTACTTTGCGATGATCACGCCGACGAATTATCCCATGCTGGAGGCCAACTCGGACGGCCCGGCGATCATGGCGAAATCGTCGTTCTCCACGCAGCCGTACGGCAAGCCGGCTGAGTGGCAAGCGGACGTCATCAAGTCACTCAAGCTGGTCGAAACGCCGCGACCCGTGCAACTCGGGCTGCGAATTCATGACTTGAATGGACGCCAAATTACGCGTTCGCTGGACACGCTCGGCTACTTGCAGGGTCGGCGGACGTCGTCGTCCAACACACGCTTCATGGCCGAGTTGGCCGATCAACTCAAAGTGTCGCCGCCCGACGCGTTCACCGTCGCGGAACGGATCCTCGGCGGAACACCGGTTTGCCCCTTGAACGGCAACTATGCACTCGGCACACCGAAAAACGGCTCTCGCGAGTGGCGATCGACGGCCTGGGTGAAGGCAAGTTATCTCGACGAGCAAGCACCGCCGGCGGATTACACGTTCCCCTTCCTACGCTGGTTTCACGGCTTGGACTTGGAATTCAACATCGACGCCACGTCGATCTCCAGCCGCATTGAGTTGGTGGTGGAACGGTGACTGTTTCCAGTGATTCAAGTGAACCGCCGCCGGTAAGTCTGATGCCGGTCGGCCTCTCCACGGAGCGCAAAGAACTCGCAACCGAGTTCAGCCGAAATTGTTTCTTGCTGGATTGCATCGGCTTCTTGTTGCCGGTCACGGAATGGCTCGTCAATCTCAATAGCGAACTTGATGGCAGGAATATACAGGTCAATCCATTATGGCCCATGTGGCACGCACTTCAATCAAAAGCCAGACCGGATATCGAGGAACATGCGTCTCTGACGGACGTGACGATCGATGGTGACACTGCTTATGGCGTCATTCACGGCGCACATAATCGACACAACGTCCGATACAACCATATCTATTTCAAGAAAAAGAACGACCGATGGCTCGTCGACATGTCACCTTGGTGGGCACCATGGGGGCCACCGCCGGAGAATAGCGGGAAGTGGCGGCGTTGACCGATCGCCGTTTCTGCTATTTAGATCGGGTTGTATTCCCTGCTGGTCCCTATTGATGTTTAATCCAGAGTCCTCTGTATGCAGCGATTTCACCAACTCTTGTTCATCGCGTCTCTCGTTGCTTTGAGTTGGCTCGCAATGATGGCCATCCACGAATTCGGTCATCTTCTTGGTGCGATCTTGACCGGGGGCAACGTCGAACGTGTCGTGCTTCGTCCGCTCACCTTTTCGCGTACTGATGTTTTCCCGAATCCTCATCCGGCAGTTGTCGTTTGGCTTGGGCCAATTGTGGGCTGCCTCGTTCCGGTCGCGGCGTGCCTATTCGTCCCCCGTCGCATGACGATCACGCGCGCCGTGGCGATGTTCTTCGCCGGCTTCTGTCTGATTGCGAATGGGGCGTACATTTCCATCGGTTCTTTGGACGGCATCGGCGACTGTGGCGAAATGCTGCGGACCGGCTCGCCGCTTTGGACGTTGATTGCGTTTGGTGGGATCGCTGTGTCGTCGGGGCTATTCGTTTGGCATCGCCTCGGATCGCTCAACCACTTCCTGTCACATCCATCGCTGATCGACATTCCGAAGGCGTATTTGGCTCTGTTTGTCTTGATCGTGGTCGTAGTCGCCTACTGCTTGTTCGACTCGCTAGGGATCTCGGCTGGAGTCTTGTCGGCAGTTTTCCCGGCGGGCTTCGTCGTCAATCGGAATTGAAATCCTGCGTTTTCAAACGCTTCACGAGAATCGGCGACGCGATCGTACAGTCGTCGGACAAGATGCTTGTGCTGGCTTGAGACGGCCAGACTCAGAGGCTGAATCGCGCTCTTCATCTTCGAGTCGATGCGGATGATGTCGATTTGGTCGGAACTGGATTTGGCGTCCGATAAATACGCCAGCGCCGCGTCCACATGCCCGCCCGCCACGTCTGGGATCAAATGGGCGGACGAGGATTTTTCGGCGACGACTTCGTCTTTGTTTGCCTTCTTTTGAATGAACCGCTCCCAAAGTCCTTCCGACTGCAACAGCCGCCGAGTCAATGCGCCAATCGTGCAGGCATCCGGTTCACCGACGGCCACGCGAATTCCCGGCTTGACGATATCCGCGAGCTGCGTCACGCGAGTGCTGTCCTTCGGCACGGCAATCACGATCTCGTTTTCGGAGACGTCCGCCAGTTTCTCGAACCACTCCTTCACGTTTTCGAGGTAATACACGTCGCAGGCCATATAAACATCGGGAAATCCGTGATCCGTGCTTTGATCATCGATCGTGCCCATGCGACTGGTGAGAATGCCGCATCCGTCGTAGACCGTCTTCACCTCGACGTCTTCGCGCAGCGAAAATTCCTCGACGATCGATTCCATGGCTCGCTTATTCACGGCACCGCAGAAGAACGTGATGCTGGGACGGGCCGCCCAGACGTCGCCTTCAACCGGTGCCGTGCCGAATTTCTTGAACACCGGCAGCCCCTTGTCGCGGGCCGTGGCGAAGCGGGCGAACTTGATCGCGGCCGTGGGTTGTTTGGAACCGTTCAGCACGCACAGCGTCACCAGACTAGAGTCGCCTTCCAATTCGGGCACCGGAATCGCCGTCAACTCGTCACGAAACGTCGGCATGGCAACGGTCGAATCCCACACGATGCCGGCATCCACGTTGGTGCCGAGTTTAATGTCGTTCGCCGTGTAGTTGACCGTGTCGGTGAAATGGCCATTGTCCGTAATGTTTTGTTGCAGCTTGTCCCACACAGTGCCATCGCCGATTTTGTATCTCGATAGTAGTTTCTTCACCTTGCGTCCGACGGCGGCTTGCGACGGATCCGGCAACACGACTTGCACATCGTCTCGCAACAGATC
>JAQBZS010000356.1 GCA_027622115.1 Planctomycetota bacterium
TTGGTTTGCTGATGACGCACCAACGGTTTACGACCTCGACACACCCTACAGTGAATAATCCGGGCTAGCTGCGTCTTCCACATCGCGAGTTCGGCCCCCTGCCGGTTCATCCGGCAGGAGCCAAAAGTTTCGAGCTAAGGAGTACGCCAGATCTGCCTCGTAGCGGACAACCTTTTGCTCCTGCCAGGTAAACTGGCAGGGGGCACGATCGTGCAAGCCACTTTCTACTAGCCGCCAACCTTTGCTTCCTGCCGGATGAACCGGCAGGGGAGCTTCCTACAAGCTCAGCATTACCTCAAACGTCGTCAATCATTTCTGAGTTGCGACACAAGTCGTTCTGCATCCATTCACCATGGATTGGGTGCTCAAAAAAAAATCAAGGCTGACGACCGAGCGGTTTCCGTTTTCCGGTGATGTCATCTTATGAAACACGCGAATTGAGGACTTGGGGGTCAGGCTTACGGCTTTCAGATTTGGCGATCGACGTTCTTGATGAAGCCAAAGTCCACTCTCCCGCCAAATCTGAAAGCCGTAAGCCTGACCCCGGAAACCGGCTCGGCACGCGAATCGTCATGAAACAGCCGGTCCCAAGACTGCACGCTGCGGTTGTGTATGATCTCGCCGAAATCTTGTCCCGATCCATAATTCGCTGGGAGATTGATCGATGCGTGCGTTTCTTCAATGTCAATTCGTGTGTTGTGTTGCCTTGTCCTGGAGCGTTGGCGACCGAATCCACGCTGAAGACTGGATGCGGTTTCGAGGACCGAACGGACAGGGGATCTCAAGCGAAACGAAGCTGCCGGTGAAATGGTCGGCGGACGACAACATCGCTTGGAAGACGAGTATTCCCGGTAAGGGTTGGTCTTCGCCGATCGTGTATCAGGACCACGTGTTTCTCACGACGACCACCGAAGCCGGTGTTTCGTGCCGGGTAATATGCGTCAATCGAGCGGACGGAAGTCTCGCGTGGAACCAAGAAGTGCATCGTCAAAAGCCGGGGGCCATGCGCAGGCAAAACTCCTATGCGACTCCGACACCCGTGACCGACGGCAAGCGGGTGTACGCGGTTTTTTATGACGGCACGGTCGCCTGCGTCGACTTTTCAGGAAAAGTCCTCTGGAAGAATTCCGAAATCCAGTTCTTTAGTCTGCATGGCCTGGGTGCGTCCCCTGTGTTGGCCGACGGTCAACTGATCATGCCGTTCGACGGCAGCAGCCGTGAAGAAAATCGCCTCGGCTGGAAGGTGCCTTGGGCGAACGCTGTCGTGCTGTCATTGGATGCGGAGACGGGCAAAGTCCGGTGGAAAGGGAAACGCGGTGAATCGCGCGTTGGGCATGTGACTCCGATTCTTGTTTCCGCGGGGAAGCAGATCGTGAGTGCCGGCGGCGATCGAGTTCAAGGGTTTGACATTCGCACGGGAAATCGTGTGTGGTCGATCTACAGTCAAGGTGAAGGCGTCACGCCTTCGCCGGTTGTCGGTGACGGGTTGCTGTATACGTCGTCGGGATTTGAAGCACCCACCATTCGCGCCATTCGGCTGGGCGGAGCTGGCGACGTGACCAAGACTCACATTGCTTGGGAACAAAAGAAAGGTGTGCCGGCGCTGGCTTCTCCTTTGTATCTCGCTCCCTATCTTTACACGATCACACGCGACAACATTCTGCATTGCATCGAAGCCGCGACCGGCGAAATCGTGTGGTTGGAGCGATTGAAGGGTGCGTACTCCGCGTCGCCCGTGTTGGCCGACGGCAAGATTTACATCCTGTCCGAAGACGGTGTCACGGTCGTGCTGCGACCGGGCGCAAAGTATGAGGAAATTGCTCGCAATAACCTCGGCGACACCTGCTTGGCGTCGATGGCCGTCTCGCAAGGGCGGTTTTACATCCGTTCGACCGAGCATCTTTATTGCATCGGACGGTGATGGCTGGCAGCGGCAATTCTTGCCGAATTCGCGAGGCTCCCTGCGGTCGGGTGGTTCAAAGTTGCTGGCCCTACCGTTTTCTATGTGCTCTCCACCGACCCCGCTTCGGTGGGAGCATCGACTGAGCAGCTACCCACCCATGATCGGTTAATCGTTCAAGTTCTCTACTGACGCGTTTTTCGAAGGCATGCCGAATCAACGACATCGCCCGAAATTCAAGAGGGTGACGACCGAGTGTTTCCCGGTACTCTGGGCGAATTGAACTCCAATCACGAAACACGCGCGAGTTGAGGACTTGGGGGTCAGGCTTACGGCTTTCAGATTTGGCGGTTTGACATTCTTGATGAAGCCAAAGTCCACTGCCCGCCAAATCTGAAAGTCGTAAACCCGACCCCGGAAAGTGACAAACCAGTAGCTTGTCAGTCGTTGCTTCCACCGACGCGGGGTCGGTGGAGAGCCGTGCGGCTCCCAGGGTCGGGCTCCGCGCAACCGAATCTCGGAATAGATGGGGCAAGCCCCGTGGTGGCGCACCGGCAATTGTTGCCGACTTCACAAGGCTCCTATCGTGCCGGTTCGCGACCGAGACCGTTTCGGCGATGGAATTCGGTTGAACCGTCTAATCCTGGCCAACCTATCGACCGATAAAACGTGACAAGCGTAACTCCTGCGCGGTGTCTTGGATTCCGTGCATCCCGAGTTACTCCATCTCACCGATCCCACGGATTGACAGGAATCGGTGATGAGTCGAGGTTGCCGACCGCAATCTCGACTCCACTCCGTCACGGATGAGGTAGGAGTCAGTACGGTGCAACGCAAGCTCCACACAAATCGACCGTCGCAATTCGCCGATGGTGTCGATGCCGGGCTGAAGTCCAGAGTTGTCGCAATTGTTGCCTTGGCAATCAGCGTGACCGCGAGTTCCGCCTTCGGCCAGCAACAACAGCAACAGCAATTTCCGCCGAATTACTTCCCGCAACTCCGCGTGCCCAACGACCAGGTTCAACCCGCTCACGCCATCAACGCCACGCAAATGGTGCAGCCGCGAGTGATGAACCCCTATTTTCAGATGCCTCAGCGAACGGCTGCGCAAACGCGTTCCCGTTCCAGCAATCCGTTGATTCGACAAATCCAGGCCGTGGACGACGCTAACGACGAAACGCCGACGCAGACCATCATGGCCGATCGTCGCATCGCCAATTTGCCGAAGGCGACCTACAAGATGGAGGTGGTGCATCACCATAGCCAGTTGATTGTGACCAACGGCAACAAGATCAAGCGGACGTTCATTTCCGATCCGACTGTTGCGGAACTCATTCAATACACGCCCACGGAATTCAGCATCGTGGGGCTCGAACGCGGCAAGACCGACGTCATCGTGTGGTTCGACAACGACGATCAGCCCATCATTTATGAAGTCGAAACCGTTCGCGATCCGACAGTCGACGAACAAAAACGGATCGATTACGGCAAGTTGGAACGCAAACTGGCGGTGTTGTTTCCGAACAGCAAGGTGTATCTGATTCCGCTGTCGTACAAGTTGGTGGTGAAAGGCCAAGCTCGCGACTCCGAACAAGCCGCTCAAATCCTGAACATTGTGCGAGGCGAAGTGGTGAATCAGGACGGCAGTCTCGGCGGAGCACAACCGGGGGCGGGCGGAGGTGGTGGCGGCACCGGCGACCCGAACAGCGGTGGCGGCGGCCTCAATGCACGGAATGTCGCGTCCGGTTACATCGTCAACATGCTGACCGTGCCCGGCGAACGCCAACTCATGCTGCGAGTCCGCATTGCACAACTCAGTCGTTCGCAAGCCCGTAACATGGGCGTCGACTTCAACGTGCTCTTTCACAATGCCCGGCACTCGATCACCACCTCGCTCGGCGGAGTCCCCGGAACGCTCAGCGGCATTTTCGAAAACGGTCGCATCCAATCGTTCATCAACTGGCTAGCGTCGAACGGCACGGCCAAGATCCTGGCCGAACCGACGCTGACGGTGCTCAGCGGCCACACGGCGAGCTTCATATCCGGCGGCGAATTTCCCGTGCCGACGATTCTCGGTGTCAGCGGTGGTCAAACCACGTCGTTCCGCGGCTTCGGCACCACGCTGCTCGTAACACCGACGATCACGGACAAGGACATGATTCGCATGCGGATCGTTCCCGAGTTCAGTGCGATCAATCAAGGCAACTCGGCGGGCGGAATTCCCGGCACGGACGTGCGGCGAGTTCAAACATCGGTCGAACTTCGCGAGGGGCAGACGATCGTGCTGGGCGGCTTGATTTCGCGGCAGACAAACACGGAAATCACGCGAGTCCCGTTGCTGGGCGAAATCCCCTGGATTGGGTCGCGGCTGTTCAATTCCAAATTGTCCACGGAAGACGAAACCGAGTTACTGATTTTGGTCACACCCGAAATCGTGCGACCGATGGACCCGGAAGAAGTTCCGCCGATGCCGGGATTCAATTCCGTGCATCCCACCGATCAGGAACTTTATCAGCACGCGTTGTTGGAAGGTGCTCCGCGGATGGAGTGGTATCAGGTTTCGCCGCTGGGCACGCCGACGCAAGCCCAACCGGTCGGCTATGCGTTTGCGGCTCCGCAAACACCGAATTTCGGACCGGCCGCGATTCCGAACGGCACGTTTCAGCACAGTAATCTCACGGCACCGCAAACGTATGGAACATACGGCCGATGGGCGGCTCCGGCGCTGCCGGGTCAGCAGTCGATGATGACTCCGTATGCCTATGGTGCTCCGCAGACACAAGCCATGCCGATGATGGTCCCGACGCAGCCGGGCATGGGTTCGTACGGCAACAACGGGCTGGAACCCGCGCCGTTGCCGAACGGCGGTTCAATGACTCCGACAAACCCGCAACCGGGGCGGCTGATACCGACTCCCAACACAACCCCGTTGCCACCTTTACCGATCCCGAACAACGGCTCGACCGGAAACATCGGGACCGGAGGAATTCGGCAAATGGGTGGCCTGCAACCGTCGTATCGTAGCGGAGCCTCCATTCAACCCATTCGTTACCACCCAATTCCCAACG
Organism: Planctomycetota bacterium; assembly: GCA_027622115.1. Classification (GTDB taxonomy): domain Bacteria; phylum Planctomycetota; class Planctomycetia; order Planctomycetales; family Planctomycetaceae; genus JAQBZS01. The sequence goes on from JAQBZS010000356.1 coordinate 4,969, forward strand.
GCATGAATATGGGCCCGACTTTTCCATTACAGCCGACCGATCCCAGGTCGTCGTACCGCAGCGGCCGGACCGCACCGGATCCTCGTACGGTGCTGCAACGTCGAGACGACTTCGTGAGATACGGGACGTCGCAAGTTCCGGCAGCGGATCGATGACGTCACGACGTCGATTCATCGTCAGCCAGACCCCAAAGTTTTCTTCATAAGAGGGACAGGATGATTCTCCTGCCTGCACAACTGCGTTGGACGTCATTGATCCTGGTCACGGGATTGATGTCGGGTTGCGCGCTGCCGACGCTGGCTTGGCGTCCGACCGGTTTCGGAAACTGGCGATCGATGGCTTATCCCGATTCGTTGCCGCTCGGCGTGGTCATTGGGGCGCACTATCACACGATGGAAACAAACGCGGAAGCGATGGATTTCATCATCCACGACCACGAATTCACCGGACAAACCGCGGCACTTTCGCCGGAAGGTCGAGACCATGTGATGGAAATTGCGGCTCGCATGCGGACCGCGCCGTTTCCAGTCATTGTCGAACGTAGCGACAATAACTCCGACCCGGAAATCGATGCCCATCGACGACAGATCGTCGTGCAAATCCTGACGGACTTCGGCAATCCGGATGCCTATCAGCGAACGATCGTCTCGCGTTCGTACAACAACGGCTACAACTCCACCGAAGCCGAGTTTGATTACTACCGCACGATCTTTTCGCGTGGTGGAAACAACAACAATGGCGGTGGCGGTTCGGGCGGTAATGGCGGATTCGGTGGCGGCGGGGGTGGCGGTTCGTTTGGCTTCTAATCTAAACCGCATTCTCTTTGAGACCCGTATGATTGGGTTCATCGAGCTATTGCGTTGTTTCAGCCGCGGAGCCCAGCTGCTTGCATCAGCCGATCGGTGGATTCGTACGCTTCGCGGACCCATTCCTCGATCTTGTCGGGTTCCGGCGAGTACTCCAATTCAATCGACACGGCTCCCTCGATTCCCAAATCCTTGATCTCGCGCAGATACGGTTCGAAATCCACGACGCCTCGGCCGGGAGGCAAGTCGCCGTGTACTTTGCCGTCGCAGTCCGAGATGTGTACGTGAATCGCTTTACCCTTGAGTCGTCGAATCTCTTCCGGCGTGACGGCAGCCAGCAGCAAATGCGAGACGTCGATATTGGCCTGGAGAGCGGGATGATTCACCTCGTCGACAAACCGCACCATATTGTCGATGTTGTTCAACAGTGACAGTTTGAACGGCTCCAATTCCAGGGCGATCTGCAAGTCCAGTTCACCGGCCCGCTCGGCCAGCGTCCGGCAGTTTTCCACGGCGGTCTGCCACTGTTCCGCAGGCGGAATCACTTCGCGGTTCCAGATGTATTCGCCGAGTACCAGCAGCAGATTGTCGGCTTCGTACTCGTAACACAGATCGAGATAGGCCCGACAGCGATCGATGCTGAATCGTTGCACGCTGGGGTTGAAGTCGATCAAACCGACCGCCACGCAACAAATCGACACGATGGGCAACCCGTGCCGATCGCACTCACGTTTGATGAGCCGGCGTTCGCGAACATCGATGTCCAGTGGATCGGCGAAGATATCGATCGAGTCGAATCCAAGTTCCGCCGTCTTCTGAATTCCCCAAGCGGTATCTCGCCCGGCCTGAGCCCACGCGGAATTGATCAATCCCAGCTTCATGTTGTTGTTCCCGTTGATGGTGTTTGAGTGCGAGTGACCGATAGGAATCTACCAATCGGTCGCTTGAAATATCGCATCGACGCGGCTCACACGTAAAAGTCCGCGACGGATCGTGGCATTCGACACGAGCATGATTCTCGCCACCAGGGTGAGCCCCTTCGTCATTTCCGTTTCTCCATGTAGTGCCTGACCGTCTCGATAGTTTCCCGAGGGGCGCCGTGACATGCACGCGTCACGTGAGGGATGATTCCGCGCAGTATTACGATACAATTCCGTTGGATTTCGGTCGGACTCGTGGTCCGCAAGCGGTGCGTGTGTCCGTCCGGATCTACGACTGATTTTCTGGAGCATGTGGTGGGGATCTCGCAGCCAGTCAACGATCCGGAGGCGATACGCCCGCGACCGTCACGCTGGCCATGAACTTGCTTCCAATCGCCGCGGGAACAGAACTAAAGGTGAGTGGTTCGTCGATGGCTGGCCGGCACATTTACATCCAGCGTCCGGAAGACGACGAACTGTTCGCACTGCTAGTCCTTAAACAAGCGAGAGTCGAGCTTGAAACAAGCGAGTTTTCGAGCGCAG
>JAQBZS010000357.1 GCA_027622115.1 Planctomycetota bacterium
GCGGGACGAGTTTCGAGGGGGCGACCGTCATCGCCCTTTTTCACGATGACTTCACCCGCCGATGTGTAGTCGTGAAGCGTTCCGTCGGGCAGTGTGCGAGTCCATCCCGTGACCGAGCCGTCCGTCGCATAGTGATAATCATCCTTCCATCGCTTCAAAACCGAGACCAGCGGATCCTCGTAGTTGCCGCCGGTTTGCTGGTCGGCGTAATTCACAGACAACAGCCGCTTGGTGGTCTCGTCATAGCTGCGAGTTTCGTTCGCCGGAAAATGCACCGTGACAAATCCCGGCGCGGAATGGTGTACGCCGTTGTTGACGAAGACTCCGATGTCGACTCGACTCGATTCCATGTCGTGCCCGTCGCGAATCGGTCGTCGTTCGTGATACGAGATCTTGAGTTCGACAACCGAATGGCTGGGGTTCATCGGCGTGATCGTAATCCGCTTCACGTCGCCTCGCAGCACGGCCCAATTCCAAGTCAATGGTCGATCATTCAAATCGTGGCTCGCTTCCGCGCTGACCACCATTCGCCGCTGATACTTCAAGGACCGAGCCACCCGAGCGATCGCCGCACTCGTATCGAACAGCCTTTCGTTTGGTTTGGTGTCGAAGAAGTCTCGCCCGATCAACGGCTGATCTTCTTCGACCACCTTCAGTCGAATCATCGGCGGCACGCTGTCTTTTTCAATGGAATGCGCGAGTGTCACCATCGCCGGCACATCCAACTGCTTCGAATCGAACACCGAAGGGTGCGCGATCCCAGTCATGTACCGTTCGGCGGAATTTGCGACCGGCAGGTTCGACATGCGAAACACCATCTGCAACGTGGGCACGATCGCTCCCTTTTCGATCAGGAACTTTTTCGTGTCGGGGCGAAAAGCGGCCAGCGTGCAAGCCAGCGCATCCAGGAACGGTTGGTCCGTGTACGACGAACCTTGCGAAACAATCATGTACGGCGAATTTGCAGGAAACACATCGCCGTAGCCGCCTTTCCCGTTTCGGCCGGCGTCGTGATCGCGGTGTTCCGGGTAGAGGTAAAGATGATTGGTCGAGTACTGCGTATCGAGGATCGCCATCAGCGCGGGGTTCGTGTATCCCAGCCTCGCCTGACTTCGCCAAAACGGCCCCTGAGTCATGGCGGTGGATGAGTTGCCGATCGTGACGGCGTTGTACAAGAAGTGTCGCTGGAACCCGTGGTCCAAGACACGCTGCTTCGCGTCGGCGGAAAACTCGATCCGCGTAAGTTGCGGGAACGCGGCAAACTTGAGGTTCGAGTGATCTCGATCATGGTTGTCATAGAAGTCACCGTGGTTGCCGGCAGCGGTGCCGTCCTTAAACCACTGACGCAGCAAGTCGCCCGTGCGACCGTGCCCTTGAACGACTTCACCGCTCGGCTTGGGTGCCAGATCAAAAAACGCCCGCAAACGCGCCAACTTGGGATCCCATTGCGTGTTGCCGCTCTGCACAGTGACGACACCATCCTTGGCGACGGCGGACGTGATCTTGCGATCCAACCAAGGATGCGTTTTCAGCTTCGCCACGGTGGCGGTTTCGAGGATGTCCTTGAAGCGTTTGGCATCGCGTACGGTGGCGAGATCTTCGTCGGTCCGTATGTGAGCGACATTGCGAAATCCTGAATCAACCGCCTGTTGCAATGCGTTCAACGCCTCGTCGGCCTTGCCGGTTCGAGCCAACACGCACGCCACGTTGTAGTGCGTGACCGGATCGTGCGGCACGACTCGCAGCGACTGCTTCCCCAATTCCAAAGCTTCGGGAAAGGCTTTCCGTCGAATGGCAACCGACATCCGCTGCTGCACGTTCGCGTATTCTGCAAAGATCGCAGGCATGTCGAACACATGCGGTGGGCTGGGTTCGTCCGAGTCGGCACCGATCGCGGCGACTGCGGATACCGATATCGCAATCACGAACCCAACACTTGCAGCGGCGAAGTGTCGGGCGAATACCGGATTCAGATTCGACAGATGATGTTGATTCATACTTCCAGCATAACCACTGAAAGGGCCTGCGAAACCCGTGAGTTGGATACCGGTGGGTGCGCGACGGGGTTCGCGCAGGAACTGGTGGTGCGAAAAACGTCAAGATCGGAAATCTTTGAATTCGCTTCATCGTGGGTGATCCGCGAGGAGTCGGGAAGGTAAATCTTGCTCAATTTCTCGCCCGCTTCTTCTCGACAAGAATGTCGACATGACCCGATCCAAGAATGGACTTCCGAACGGCGAAACCGCAAGCCTCGACGAAAAGCACCCGCTCCCGTCCAAGCTGGAGACCGAGGTCGATTTGGAGACGATCCTGGCGGCGGCTCGGTCACCGCTCGACGAATCAAATGCAGCGACGAAGGGGTTGTGCCCGACAATTCGGCAACAAAAAAAGGCCAGCGAAATGACTTCGCCGGCCTTCAACTGTCGGGGTGAGCGATCTACTTTTCTTCGGGAAGTGCCGGGGCTGCCGGTGTCTTCACTTCCGTGTTGGGAATGGCTTTGACCGCCGGTTTCGAGTCATCGGCTTTCGGATCCGTTTTCGCGGGAGCAGGCGCAGGCTCGGTCTTCTTCGGAGCAGGCGCGGGCTCGGTCTTCTTCGGAGCAGGCGCGGGCTCGGTCTTCTTCGGAGCAGGCGCGGGCTCGGTCTTCTTCGGAACAGGCGCGGGCTCGGTCTTCTTCGGAACAGGCGCGGGCTCGGTCTTCTTCGACTTCGGTGGTGGCGGAGTGTCCTGTTTCGGTGGAGCAGGAGTCTCTTCGTAGGGCTTCTTGGCTGTTGTCTCGCCACCGGCACCGGATCCACCGGGAACGGTTGCATGCGGGGCACTGCACGTTGGCCTTGGTGCACAACATGTCGGCTTCGGCTGACAGCAAACCGGCTGGGGAACGCAACAAACCGGCTTCGGAGCACAGCAAACCGGTTGCGGGCGACAACATGTCACCACTGGCCTACAGCATCTCACGACCGTCACACACGATTTCCGTTTTTTTGCTGTCGCGTCGTCAACGGTGGACAGCACGCCCAACGCCATCAACGCCACAATCGCCATCTTCCTCATCAGTCATCTCCCTGTTGCACGTTAGATTGAACTCGAATCAATTGTTCGCAAAGCACCACCATCCTGTGGGAGTGAATTGCGCACATCAAGTCAAAACGCGAAATTTACGGGGACTTTGAGGATTGGCGGGTTCGGACATTCCAGATGTGTTGCTTTAGACGTCGAAACCGTCCTCGCGGAGCAAATCGATCGCGCCCGCGTAGGCCGTCGCGGTTTGACCAACATCCGCAAGACTGTGGGCCTGAGAAGTCGACCCGCCCCAATTCATCCAGTCCACTCCGCCCAGCAACAAGGCGCAGCGAAATGCATGGGTGAATTCCGGGTCGACCGGACAGTCGATGCGACGCCAGTCGTTGTCGTACGGGATGAAATCGTCGGTCGCGGGGCGAGGCCCTTCGTAATTCGACAAGATTTTGACCGCCGAGAAATCTCCATACGCGACCAGCTTCGCGTCTTTATCGGTAAAGACCGTGTTCAATTCGCGACGCAAGGTCTCGGCGACGGCATTGGCGGTTTTGCTGGGTTCGCCGGTCGCCACCAACTTCAGCGCGGCGACGCCGGCCGACGCGGACAACGGATTCGCGTTGTACGTTCCCGGATGCTTCATTTTTTGGCCCAGCGAGTTTTCGAATGCCAAGGCGTCCATCAAGTCCTTGCGCGCCGCCAAACATCCGCCCGGCAGTCCACCGGCCAGCACCTTGGCCAGCGTGGTCATGTCCGGGACGATTTCGCAAAACCCTTGGAAACTGTGGGGGTGAACCCGGAAGCCGGTGATGACTTCGTCCAGAATGAAGATCGTGTTGCGATCCGCCGTCAGTTCTCGCAGTCCGCGAATAAAGTCGGCTCGCGCGGGCACCACACCCCAATGCGTGCCGTTGCCTTCGTGGATCACGCACGCGGGCTGGTGCTCATCGATCGCTGCCGCCAATTCGTCGAGGTTGTTGGGCGAGACGATGATCAGGTCGTCCTTGACGCCGTCGGTGACACCCGGCGTCTTATACGTCGAACCATGCGGCGGAGCGGCGGCCGGCATCAGGCCGTCATGCCAGCCGTGAAAATGCCCGGCGAACTTGATGATCTTGTTGCGACCGGTCACCAACCGAGCGATTCGAATCGCCATCAACGTCGCTTCGGTGCCGCTGTTCGTGAAGCGGATTCGTTCGGCGGACGGCACGAGTTGCTGGACCAGTTCGCCCCACTCCAACTCGAGTTCGTGGCAGGCTCCGGGGTGCGTCGATCGAGACACTTGTCGCTGAACGGCCTCAACAATCGCCGGGTGCGAATGCCCCAGCAGCATGGCCCCGTGCCCGCACCAGTAATCAATGACCGAGTGGCCTTCGACGGTGGTTTTTCGAGATCCCGCAGCGTCATTGGCGTAGATCGGAAACGGCTTGAGGAATCGACCGTCGTGAGTGACGCCGTTGGGAAACAGCTTCAACCCGCGTTGATACAGTTCGGCGGATTTTTGGAAGCGTGCGGCGAACAGCGTGCGAATTCTGGATTCAGTTGCAACGGCCACGAGCAGAGTCCTTGCTGAGTCGAGTGAATCATCGGATTTCGTTCGACGCCATCTCACACCAAGGCCATGCGATTCGCAAGCGACAGATGAACTCGGAAACGCTCAGTCAGTCGTCGAGCAGCCGTTCGTATTCAGCATGATCACCAATCCAAAACCAGAGTAGACCATCTTCGATTTCGACGGCCAAAGCGCGATTTTGCAAAAACACTTTAGTGAGATGCGGCGGCGAGTTTCGTCTAAGGGTTCTGTTTCTGCGGCGTCAATGTGATTAGCATCTCCCGCCGAAGATCCGTCCGCACCTTGCAGCACATGCCGCCTGACTGTGTTTCGGATCGACAATCCCCGTGAGGCTCGGCGGTCCTCGCGACCTTCTCCCTTCGTCGTCCCCGCATTCCGACCGATCGTGGATGGCCACATTCCCAATTCGTCATTCAACAGCTGCTTTCGGACGACTCGTTCGAGCAGCGATGTCTCTCTCGATCTGCGGCCAAGGCCAAGGAATCCAGCAATGCAGCACGTCAAAACACTCGTTCTAGTTGCCTTCGCCGGTGCCGCGCTGTGCGTGGCGGTTGGGCACGCCCAGGAGGCCAAGCCGTCTCGGGCCGCGCAATGGAAAAAGGTTGACGACGCCATCAAGAAGGGGCTGCCCCAGACGGCGCAAAAAGAGTTGGAGCCGATCATCAAGGGGGCCATCGCCGACAAGGCATGGGCGGAAGCCATCAAGGCCATCGGCAAGAAACTCGCCTACGAAGGCAACGTCCAAGGCAATCTGCCGGAAGTGAAGATCATTCGACTCCAGGCCGAAATCGCCAAGGCACCCCAAGAAATGGTGCCGGTTATGGATGCGATTCTTGCCAATTGGTACTGGCACTATTTCCAACGCAATCGCTGGCGGTTCATGCAACGCACCGCCACTGCGGCGCCGCCCGGTGAAGACTTCAAGACTTGGGATTTGTCGCGGCTATTTACCGAAATCGACAAGCAGTTCACGAAGTCTCTGTCGGCTCATGAAACACTGAAGAAGATTCCCGTCGCCACCTACGACGACTTGCTGCAAAAGGGCACGATGCCGGATGCGTACCGGCCGACGCTCTACGACATTCTGGTTCACAACGCGCTGCAGTTTTACAGCTCGGCCGAACAAGCGGCTGCCAAGGCGGAAGACGCGTTCGAACTTTCCGCCGACAGCCCGATCTTTTCCGCTGTGGCGGACTTTCGATCTTGGAAGCCCGAGACCACCGACGATGGCTCGCCAACGCTGAAGGCCATCCAGCTCTATCAACAACTGTTGGCGTTTCATGCGGACGACGATGACCAATCGGCATTCATCGACGCCGATTTACTGCGGCTGACGTTCGGGAACAACAAAGCCTTCGGCGAAGAGAAGTCGGCACGGTACAAGGCCGCGCTGAAACGCTTTGCCGCTCAGCACGCCGAGCATCCGATTTCGGCGCAAGCGTTGTTTCAGTGGGCCGGCGTGTTGCACGGCGAACATCAATCTGTCGAGGCACACGAAATCGCGTCGCGAGGTCAGGCCAAATTCCCGACGTCGCCGGGTGGGATTCAATGCCACAACTTGATCCAGCAGATCGAAGCCAAGTCGTCGAACGTCACCGTCGAATGGGTTTGGAATACACCGCTGCCGGACATCAGCGTGCGGTATCGCAATCTGAAAGAGGTCCACTTCCGCATCGTGTCGCAGGATCCAATGGCGTTGATCAACGGCAATAGCTATCGCCCATTCTTGCTTGACCAAAAGCAGAACAAGGCGTTGCTCGGACGTCCGACCGTCAAATCGTGGTCGCACGATTTGCCTGCCACGGATGACTACGCCGAACGCGAAGAGACGATCGCGGCGCCGGAAGGATTGACGCCGGGGCTGTACTACTTGATCTCCAGCCACAACGCTCAGTTCTCGGCCAACGACAATCAAGTGAAGTACACGCCGTTCTGGGTCAGCAACTTGGCGCTGATCATGCGGACTCGCTACGGCGACGGTTCGATCGACGGTTTCGTGCTCAACGCCGTCACGGGCGAACCGATCTCCGGCGCGACGGTTCGCACTTATGTGCGGCAGCGGAATGCTCGGGCAACCGGCCCCGTGGTCAAGACGGACAAGAACGGGCTATTCAAGGTCGCGGTCGCCAATCGAGCCAGCGTGTTGTTGCTGGTCGAACACGGCAAGGATCGCGTGTCGTCGATGCAGGACCATTACAGCTATCAATACAACAATCAGCCAAAGCCGTCCGAGCAGACGATCTTCTTCACGGATCGGGCGCTGTACCGGCCGGGTCAGACGATTTACTACAAGGGCATCTGCATCACGGTGAATCAAGAGTCGGACAATTACACGGTGATCGCCGGCCGCAACGTGACCGTGGCGTTTGTCGATCGCAACGGCAAGGAAATCGCCACGCAGCAGGTTCGCACGAATGATTACGGTTCGTTGCAAGGCAGCTTCACGGCTCCGCGCGACCGCTTGATGGGCCGCATGAGCCTGGTGGTTCGCGGCGGTCCGAACGGCGCGGGCGCGGTCACCGTCGAGGAATACAAGCGGCCGAAGTTTGAAGTGAAGATCGAACCGCCGAAGGATTCGCCGAAACTACTGGCGAAGGTTTCCGTCATCGGCAAGGCCACGGCGTATACCGGCGCGGCAATCG
>JAQBZS010000358.1 GCA_027622115.1 Planctomycetota bacterium
TCAGCCCGTTTTCGGTGGGTTCACTAACCAGCACGATGAATTCTTCGCCGCCGAAGCGAGCCAGCACGTCGGACTGGCGCAAGACGCCGTTCAGCACCTTCGAGACTCGCTTCAGCACGTAGTCGCCGAACGGGTGCCCATAGTTGTCGTTCAGCGATTTGAAATGGTCGATGTCCGCGAAGATCACGCCGATCGGCAATGCGCCCCGTGCACAACGCCCAAACTCGCGTTCGATGGCCGCTTCGAAAAAGTTGCGGTTGTAGAGACGCGTCAGCGGGTCGTGCATGGCCTGTTGTCGCAATTCCTTGTTTTGAGTCTGCAACTCGACCTTGTCGCGTTCGGCTTGTTCGTGAAGCGCCGTGGCTTGAGCTTTCGCTTGGTGTTCTCGCATCGCCACTTCGGCGAGATGCTCGGAAGCTTCCGCCATGAGATCCGTGGGATCGGGGAAGTCATCCGCTTGGACGGGGAACAGATTCTCCGCCTCGCTGATGCGTTGCTTAATGCTCTCCAGAAGCTTCGCGAGGTCCACGACCTCAAAGCGTGGATGGATTTCCAGAACTTGCTCAATGTGTTTGAGTGCGTGACCTTTGTATTCGCAGCAGAAGTATTCACCGAACGCCGCCGCCAGATTCGTGGCCTGAATGAGTCGAAAATTCGGCAAGTCTTTCAGAGTCGCCAATTCTTCCGGTGATTCGTGGTGATGCTGCACGCATTCCACCAAGGCGGTTGGCAGCTTCCATTGTTTCATCAATGCCATACCAATGTCGAAGTGCGTCATGCCGAGGTCGCGGCGTTCGATGAGACACACCGGCAGTTGCTCCGCGGCGACGGCCTGCATCACAGCTACGTATTCGTTGGGAAACGTCTTCAGCATGGCCAGCTTGCCAAGATCGATCAGCAAGCCGGCGAGGAAGTACTCGCATTCGACTCCTGGCTCCGCCAACAATTCCGCCGCACAGGCCTGGACCACGCTTTGCTTCCAGTAATCTCGGTAGTAGTCCGCCAGCGGCCCCGACGGCATGGCAGCCTCAACCAGCGAAAAGCTCATCGCCAGCGACGTGACCACCGTGGTTCCCAACAAGGGGACGGCTTTCGACAACGACGTCACTTCGCTGTTGAAGCTGAAAAACGACGAGTTTGTGGCTTTCAACAGTTTGGCGGGAATGGCCGGGTCGGACTTGACCGTATCGACAATGTCCGACATCTCGACGTCTGGATCGCGACACAACTCAAGCAACCGCAAGGCCACTGTGGGTACGGTCGGCAGTTGAGACGACCCCAGGATTTTGTCGATCTCGAGCATGTTGGCACGCGTCCGTATCGGTCTTCAGGAATTCAAATCGAGGCCATGTCGCACCTTGAGTATAGGTCTCAACTGGTGCAACTCGACGAATACAGGGCATTGCCTCCCACGGTCATTGAACCGGCGCCGCTGCATTTGTCGGCGTGTTGCCGGGGCTTTGATCACCGATCGGCCCACCTTTCGATCAACATCAGTCCCATCCGTCTCATAAGTCCAATGAGTCCCATGAGTGATACGACTTATGGGACAAATGGGACGTATGTGATTGGGCAAACTGGGCGAAACCGCGATCAAGGCCGTTCAACCGGGTTCGTTCTCTCTCGCATTTTGCCTGAAATCGACGGATGGCGTTTCGACGCTCGCTTGCTCAGAATGATCGGTATCGCGTCCCAATCCATTCCTGCGCACGCCGCCATTCGAGACGAGAAATTCAGCCGGAACGAGCCCACAAATGTTGATCGTGATTTCGCCAGCCAAGAAACTCGATATGTCGGTCGGGCCGGATGCATTGGATTGCACCGAGCCCGAGTTTCTGGACGATTCCTGCGTGCTCAATGCAACTCTCAGAACGCTGACCGCGGCGAAATTGTGCAAGCTGCAAGGAATTAGCGAGAAGCTCGGCGAATTAAACGCGGAACGGAACGCGGCCTGGCAACCACCGTTTACAAAGGAGAACGCCAAGCCCGCCCTGTTGAGCTTCACGGGAGACGTGTACCAGGGCATGCAGGCGGCGGAATTCGCCAAGCGTGATCTCAAGTACGCACAAGACCATCTGAGAATTCTCTCGGGGTTATACGGCGTGCTGCGACCACTCGACTTGATCCAGGCCTATCGTTTGGAAATGGGAACCCCCCTCAAGACGCGCGCCGCCAAGAATCTTTACGAGTTTTGGGGGACGCGGATTACCGAGTCGCTCAACGCTGTGTTGCAGAAACAACGACCGGCGGTGCTCGTGAATCTGGCGTCGAACGAGTATTTCAACTCGGTTCAATCGCATCGCCTTGCCGGACGCGTCGTAACTCCGGTGTTCAAGGATGCGAATCGAGGCGCCTATCGCGTACTCAGCTTTTTTGCCAAGAAAGCCCGCGGTTACATGGCGTCCTGGATCGTGCGAAACCGAGTGAAGAAGCCCGACGACTTGAAGGACTTTGACGTCGAAGGATACGCCTTCAATGACGGGCTCTCGACCGAGAATGAATTCGTGTTTACACGTGGTGAATTGTAAGACCCCGGCGCGTCGGTTGGTTTGCGGACCGAATCACAACTGAACTTCTTCGGAATCATCAAGAACCGCGCCGAACAGTTTTGACTCTCAACCCCGTTCGTGGCGTATATGTTGCCACCGCCGACTGCCTTACGGAGATTCGATCGCCTACGAAAAGAGCCCGCGTTCGGGGCGGGCTCTTTTTTGCCGAAGATTACTTGCGAAGATCGGATAAGGCACCCAACGCCGTACGCGTAGCCGCAATGCCGCCTAGTTGGTCTGCTAGCTTTTTGGCGGCAAGGATGTCGCCTGCCGACAATTGACTTGCGTTTCCAGATCCTGAAGCCGCCGTCGCAACCGTCCGGCGGGCGGCTTTCTTCTTTCGCTGGCCACCGGACTTCGCGGACTTCGACGAGGGGCCATAGAGCACCATGCTCACTGAACCGGGCTTGATGTCGACCCCCTTCTTTCTGAGCGCCGTGATAATTTCCTTGGGCTTCGCTCCCGGATGCGACGCGAGGTAGTCTCGAATCGCGGCGCTCTTGTTGACGCTTGCTTTTTTCTTCGCCATTACACTGTGTCTCCTCAACGGACTTGGCCGGATCTCATCCCGGTCGACTGTAGTGGGACATTAAGGTAAGGGTGAAATGGTCGCGGAACGTTAACGAGCAATCGAGCGGTTGAAAAGCGATGATTGGCGATATGTTGCCTATCCGATCTTCGCGTAATGCAAATGATGCCACCGTGCAATCGGCAATTGAATTGTCAATGTGGCGACGGAATTGTACGCGTGCAAAAGTAATCGAGCGGTTCAAGACATGAGTGGCGTATGCTTCCAGCTTGCGAAGATTATGGATCGCGAGCTGGAAGCTTACGCCACGATTGAGTCCATGATCCGTGAAGGGACTTGCATTGAATTCACGATGCGGGATCGCGTTCAACTTCACCGAACATCGCATCGACATCGGCTTGCAGTTGGTTGGCGAGTCCCCAGAGAGCTAACATCATGTTTCGCGTGATTGGCGCGGCGTCATGTTTCCGTAGATTCCAAGGAGCCCACCGATGCATCTTCGTTCCGATTTGACACGTGCGACGACCGTTGCGTTATGCGGACTGCTGGTTTCGTCGTTGTCGGCGGCCAAACCCGACGTGCTTTCATTGACGACTCGGTCACGAACCGAGACGACCAAGGGCAGCGGCCGGTTTCACGCAACCACGAAACAGGCATCGTGGAATGCAAAGCAGACGGCCATCGTCGTGTGCGATATGTGGGATCTGCATCATTGTCTCAACGCGACACTTCGCGGCGGGGAAATGGCGCCTCGCATGAACCAAGTCCTTAAGACTGCCCGCGAAATGGGCGTCACGATCATTCACGCCCCCAGCAGTTGCACGGCCGCGTATCAGGATCATCCGGCTCGACGAAACGCCCTCAAGACTCCTCGATCGGAAAACTTGCCCAAGGAGATCGCCAAGTGGTGCCATCGGATTCCCTCGGAAGAACAGGGGAAATATCCCATCGATCAATCCGACGGCGGCGAAGACGATGATCCGGTCGAACACGCCGCGTGGGCGAAGAAGCTTCAGGACATGGGCCGCAATCCACGGGCTCCGTGGAAGAAACAAACCGACCTGCTGGACATCGCAGACAACGACTTCGTCAGCGACAACGGCGAAGAGATTTGGAGCGTCATGGAACAACGTGGCATTTCGAATGTCATTTTGCTGGGGGTCCACACCAACATGTGTGTGTTGGGCCGGCCGTTCGGATTGCGGCAGATGGCCAAGAACGGCAAGAACGTCGTGTTGATGCGAGACATGACCGACACGATGTACAACCCCAAGCGGGCTCCGTTCGTCAGTCATTTCACGGGTACGGATCTCATCGTCGATCACATCGAGCAGTGGGTTTGCCCGACGATCACCAGCGACCAAATCATCGGCGGCAAGCCGTTCACGTTCAAAAACGACAAGCGGCCCCACTTGGTGATCGTGATGGCCGAGCGGGAATACCGCACGAACGAATCACTGCCGAAGTTCGCCGCCGAACAGTTGGGTCAAGAATTCAAGGTCAGCCTGGTTCATGCCAATGACAAAGAACGCAACGACCTGCCCAGCATCGAAGTCCTTCAGGACGCGGATCTGGCATTGATCAGCGTTCGTCGCCGAGTCTTGCCGGCGGCTCAGATGAAGATTCTGCGAGCCTTTGTCGATTCAGGAAAGCCGATCTTGGGTATCCGCACGGCCAATCACGCGTTCGTCTTGCGGGGCCAGCAACCGCCGAAGGGAACGATCGCGTGGCAGGATTGGGACGCCGATATTTTCGGCGGTAGTTACACCAACCACCATGGAAACGGGCCGAAGACAAAGGTCGTCATGGCGAAGGGGGCCGGTTCGCACCCGATACTCGCCAGCGTCAACGTCGACAAACTCGTCGGCAACGGTTCGTTATACGTCGTAAACCCGTTGGCCAAGGGCACGCATCCGTTGATCATCGGTTCCATCCCCGACAAGCCGGCAGAACCATTGGCATGGACGTTTGAACGATCGGATGGCGGCAAGTCGTTTTATACGTCGCTGGGTCACATTCAAGATTTCGAGAATCCCGAGTTCATCCGATTTCTAAAGAACGCCATTCTCTGGGGAGCGGAATTGAAAACCGGCGGCTAGCCACCGCAGGTACGTTCTATTTATTTTGCCCTCGCCTTCCGGTGCCTCATGCAACCGATTCCGCCCCAGATTAAGAATTGCTTATTGCCGTGCTTGCTTGCGGGAACCGTCTTGGTCGTCTTCTCTAGCGCGGATGACGCTCGCTCGAAACCCGCACGCGACTTACGGGCTGCCGTGGATCAACACGTCGCCGAACTCAATGCAGAGCAACGCAGCGTGCGAGACGCCGCCAAACGTGCGCTTAAGAAACTCGGGCCGGCGATCTTGCCGCATCTCCCCCCGGCGGAGTTGCTGCCGAATGAACAAGTTCGCAGCGTGATTCGTGGGATTCGTCGCGAGCTTGAACGGCAGAAAGCTCGCGAGGCGGCCAATCCGTCGCGAGTTGACTTGATCGGTACCCACTCGCTGGCCGAGGCGCTTAAGTCGATTTCCGAGCAGTCCGAGAACGGGATCGACCACTCGAAGCTGGACGCAACCTCGCTTGCCGAACGGCACGATTTCAAACTGACAAACGCTCCGTTTTGGGCTGCGATCGATGACGTTTGCAAATCGGCGAAGCTTGAAATTGCCCTAGGCGAATCGTCCGAAAGAAAATTGCCATCACTATCGCCTACGGTCCGGCTTGTGTCGCGCGACCCGAATCGCGCGATCACGCGCGTCAATTCACAACACGCGATTCGTGTCCAAGTCACGGACGCCTCGCTGCGTCCTCTCTTCGGAGACGCTGAGCACCAGAAGCTGCGAATCGGTATCGAGTTTCAGGTCGAGCCTCGTTTGCGACCGCTCTTTCTGAAGTATCGCGGTGGAGACATCACGGCAGCGCTGGTCGCCAAGGCGGGCGAGCAGGTTCTGACGTCCTTGGCCAATCTTGACGATAGCCTGGAACTGCCTCTGGGCGAGGGTGGTCGGCGAATCGCAGTTCACGCGGACTTTCGAGTGCCGATTGCCATCGATGCGAACGCCCGATCTGTGAACACGCGTGGGACGTTGATGATGCAATGTGCGGCGGCCACCGAGCGAATTCGCATCTCGAACATCGCCGCGTCGCGTGGGGTGTCGCGACGACGCGGTGGCGTGACGTTGTTGGCTCGGCAAGTCAATGTTGTCGAGCGCGACGCGAAATTGGACATGAGCGTGCAATGCGTATTGACCTACGACGTGGGCGGCCCGGCATTCGAATCTCACCGCACGTGGATTTTCCACAACCAAGTCTTCTTGCAGGAACCGCAACAGCCTGGCTCAACGGCGGAATTCATTCGACCCGCGTCGTTTGAAATCGATGGACAAGCCGATGGCGGCGTGATGGTGACGTATCAGTTTCGAGGAATTCCGCCACGTTTCCGGCAGGCAACTTTCGAATACCACGCACCCACATTGATTGTTGATATTCCGGTGGAATTTCGATTCGACGGGATCCAAGTCGACTCGCGAACCAAACGTTGACCCGTAAAATATCGCGAGTTTCAGCTGCGGAGCAGCGGCAGCATTTAGCCTGTTGAAAATTCGGTCTTGACGACTACGGCGTGCGGTTAAACGAGCGACGAAGATTTCTCTTCAAACCACTTCTCCATGACAAAGTAACCGCCGTTGTTGAAGAGCCGTCTGCGATAAACATTTTGCGCGATTTCGTTGTCCTGCTCGACGTAAAGTCGCAGGCCAACCACTCGCGGAACCGCACCGTGTGCCAGTGCTTCGAGTTCCTCGTGCAAACGACGAAACACGCCTTGGCGACGGAAGCCCTCCGCGACATACACGCTTTGCAACCACCAGATTTCGCCGTTCCTCCAATCGCTCCATTCTCGGGTGTGCATGAGTTGGCCGATGATTTCGCCGTTCTGATGACAGGCCACCAGATAGCGGCCCTTGGTTTCATCTTCCAACAGCGCTCGGACACCGGCTGCAATCGTCGCGGGTTCCAAGCGTTTGTTTTCGGATTCCGCTGCCAGCTTCTGGTTGAACTCCGCCAGGACCGGCCAGTCTTCAAGCTTTGCGGATCGGATCGTGAAGTCTCCCGGTTGCATGACGATTCCTTCGGGTTATTTAGTTCGC
>JAQBZS010000359.1 GCA_027622115.1 Planctomycetota bacterium
GGCCGCATGGAACCGCTTGGTGGGGCTGGATATCATCGCGCAGATCGCCCACAACTCGGAACATTCCACTTAATGAGCGGCGAAACGCTAAACCCAGGTCGGCAATTCGCGAGTTCTTTGGAAGAACGTCGAATCAACCACAAGAAACAAGTGAATTGAGGACTTGGGGGTCAGGCTTACGCCTTTCAGATTTGGCGGGTTGACGTTCTTGATGAAACCAAAGTCCACCGCCCGCCAAATCTGAAAGACGTAAACCTGACCCCGGAAACGACAAACTCGTACTAAGGCTCGCCACACATCACATGCGACTTCCCTTCGCCGACCACTTCATCTTTTTTCGTCAGTTCCGAGAACGCTTCAAGACCACCGGGGCCATTGCTCCGAGTAGCGGCTTTCTGGCGCGTGCCATGACCGGTCCGCTGAAGCAACACGCCGGACCGACTCGGATTCTGGAAATCGGTCCGGGAACGGGTGCGGTGACTCGCCACATCGTCCGAGCCGTCAAGGAGCACGATCGCTTTGATCTGGTCGAATTGAACGAGCGTTTCGCCGGTCTGTTGCAGGATCGATTTCGCACGGACCCAACCTACGCCCGCGTGGCGGATCGCTCGGAAGTCCATGTCTGCCCGCTGCAGGAGTTTAAGGCGGAAGCTCCCTACGACATCGTGATTTCGGGATTGCCGCTCAACAACTTCCCTGCCGATCTGGTCCGCACGATCTTTAAGTCGTATTTCGACTTACTGGCTCCCGGCGGAGTGCTGTCTTATTTCGAATACATGTATGTTCGCCCGATGCGTAAGTCGATCTGTCGCGGTGCCGAACGCGAGCGATTGACGTCGCTGGACGAGACCATGAATTCGTACATTGAAAAGCATCGCTTCAAGAAGAGTTGGGTGTTCGTCAACCTGCCACCCGCGTGGGTCCAGCATCTGCGGAAGGACGCGGACGAGTCTGCGAGCGACACCAGCAGCGCTGTGGGGTCCGAGACGAAATAGTCCGATTGCCACAGTTCGTCAGAAAAACGATGCTGCGTTGAGCCCTCCCCCCAATCACTTCTCGGCCGTTCCGGCCAAACTTCACACCGACGGTTGCCGCTTCGCCAATTCGATTTGACGCGATTCACCAATGTTTCTTGTGACAGCCCGCGCACGACCCGTCATCCGCGCGGCGGACGGTCACTTCGAGCGGGACGATCGCGCGATTTCGAAACCACGATTCTGTGAATTCGAATCGGATTCTCACCCGCACGAAGCCGGAAATCGTCCAAGTCGGACGCAGGCAGCGGTATGGATACCAAATCGGAAGACTCGGCGGCGGACGCCGTTGCATGTCAACTTCAAGAGCTTGTCGAAACAACGCCGACACGAAGCGTGTCACGGATCGATGAGGGGCACCGCCTCGTTGCGCAGGAACATCCCCATCGCCGATTTGACAAGACTCTAAAGGAGAGCGAGCGCTGGTTCAGCGAATTGCGGTCTTGGAAAGAGTCGGTCCAAGCCCGGGACGACGAAATCGGCGCGCGAGAAACAGCGTTGGCGGATTCGAAACGTCATGTCGAAGAGTCCATCAATGCTCGGCTCGACGTTGTCAAAACCGCCGAGGAATTGGTTCGCCAAGCTGAGGCGAGGTCGGATGCACGCGAGGCTAAGATCGCCGAAACCGAGTCGGCGTTGCGAGACCGAGCCGCGCTGCTCGCGAAGCAAATCGAAGAGTTGTCGGCCGAGCGTCGTGAGTTGAAGGCGAATCGCGGCGAGTTGCAGCCGGCACAGGCACAACTTCGTTCGGATTGCGAGCAGCATGAGAACCAACTGGCTCGCCTGAATCGAGACCAAGCGGCGCTTCGTCAGCGTGAGGCGTCGGCGTCGGAACGCGAATGCCTGTTGAACCAGTCGTTGCAGGAATTCCAAGAATCTCAAGCACGATTCAAGCAACTTGAAGCGAACTTGGAGCAGCGAGAAGCGATGTTGAGCGAACGCCAAGCCGAACACGATCGCTTGGCGTCCGAACTTGCCGCGCGCGATGTCCGTAAAACCGAGGCCGCGGCTCAACTTCAGCTTGCGGCATCCCAACTCGAAACACGCGAGGCCGGTCACACGGCCGCGGTCGAACAACTCGAACAGGCGCAAAGATCACTCGCCGCAAATCAACGAGACTGGGAACAACGACGGGCTCAATTCGACGCGACTCTCAAAGCGTACGAAATGAAATTCGTCGAGTTGAATTCTTGTCGAGCGGCATTGCACGAAAGCCGGGATGATCTCGCTCAACGGGAAGCGGCGTTCGAGGAGAATTGTCGAAAGCTCAAACGGCGACAGGCTCGGCTTGAGCAACTTGAGGCCACGCTCAATGAACAAGCGGCTCGAAACGAGCGAAAGGCTGCACGGTTATCGGCACGGGAATCACCGCTGCCGACAGACGCCGTTGAATTGGGTCTGCACCAATCCGAGATTGCGGAACAGCTCCACGAGTTGGAAAAACAGCGAGTTCATGTTGCCGTGCAGCGAGAGACGTTGAGGCGGGAACAGGCGGAATCGGAAGCGGATCGTCAAGAATATGTGGATCAACTCGCCCAAATGACGTCGGACAACAGCGTCCTTCTCGACCGAGAAACGGATCTCGAGGCACGCGAAGCGGATCTCCGCACGAACCGGGACGCGTTGGAAAAAACGCGATCTCGATTGCTGGAACTCAAAGCGGCGATCGAGCGTAAGTTTGTGTCGGACACGCGAGCGAAGACCGGCAAGAGGTCGAATCGCAGACACGCTCGATCAGCGACGTGTCATTGCGATCAAATCGCGGAAGTCTTCATGGAAGCCTCCATCTGAGGCAATTCGCAACAACAGATCTTCCAAACCGAATGATTTCATCCACCGCTGGGCGCTAGTCGCCTTCGCTCGACTCGCAACGGCAACAGCGTGTTGCTCCACCGACTCACTCGAACTTCTACTACGGCAGTGGATTCAGTCGTTGCAAGCGGTTCAACAGATTCTGTCTCAACGACGGCGACGACGGGGATTGTTCCGAGATTCGTGCGGGCTGGTTTTGAGGTGTGTGCGGCACGATTCGTAGGTCGTCCAATTGCACTTCTCCCAGCCCGTTCAGACTCAGTGTGAGTGTGAATGGGCCGCTGCGTTGAACTTCTCGAATCATCTCGAACCGCTGCCAGTCCGACGCGTCTCGCCAGCGGATGGCGCCCAACGGGCCGAGAATGCTGTCGTAGATCATGATGCCGTCTTGCGAACTGATCACCGGCGTGTTGAGTTTGATCCAGCCGCTGACATGCACAATTTGTCCACTCTGCAAATTGACGGGTGGCGTGGTGACAACGATCGGGCTGTGTTCGATGAACTTCGGCGTTTCGCGATCCGGTTCAACGCCGGCCACCAATCTCAACGTCGACTTTCCTTCCTTCGCCGTCCGATCCCGCTTCAATTCCGCAGAGGCTCGCACGCCGTCGATGATGTTTTGTGCGTGCTGCCAACCTTCGACCACCATCGTGTCAAAGTCCTCGAAGCCGCCGGACCGCAGCAGATTGGCGTCGAGCCTCATCGAACTGCGACCGATGGCCGACACCATGCGCCAATGGTCGGGCAACGTTTGAAAGCACACGAGGTGTGGGCTGCTGATCGGCGACGAATGGCGGTTGGCGGCTTTCAACCAATGCGCCCGCTGGAGAATTCGCAGCATGCGGAGCGCTTGCCGGGCGTGGATGCGCGCCGCGTTGTAGTCCAACCTGGCGACCGCGGACTCGGCCTGACGAATGGACAACGACGACTGCGCCGCCAGTCGATCCGCGTCTCGGATTCCAACGCCGAGACTGTCCAATTGTCGGTTCACGGCGAGGACTCGTTCGCGTTTGGCTTTCGCCAATTCGATCCATAATCGCGATGTCGGCTGCTCGGTCTTGCGGGCCTTGATTCGCAACTCTTCAACCGCCATGCGATCCGACGAAATCACGATCGCCGCGACCTGGTCCAGGTCCGAAACGGTGACACGAATTCCGCCGGTCGCTCGTTCACGGCCCAGGCTGCGGATGCCGGTCGTCGTGATCTCCCAGGCCGAAGCCGATGCGGGCACGCCGGGTACGATCATGGTTGCCTGTTCCAAACTCATTTGGCCGGGCACGAACTGCGCGTTTTTTTGCAACCACATGGGCAACAAAATGCGGCCTTTTTCGCAGTGGATCACCGCCGCCTGCAATTCCTGCGTCTGGCGCTGCGGAGTGGCTTTCGGCCGATCGTCGCGAAAACCGCCGAGCAGATTGGGCAAGCTAAACCGCTCGACCTCTTCGCGAGATTGCTCGGGACCGTTGTGAATGGCCACATGCTGCACTCCTCGACCCGTCGCCAGCCACGAGCCGAGAATCTCCAATTCGGCGTTGAGGATATTGAGCATCAGGCGGCGTTCCTCAGCTCCGGGTTGCTCCGAATCCAAGCGAGACGTTTTCCAGTAGCCAATGCCGCGACATCCCGCCGACAACGCGGCATACGCTTGCAACCGAATGAGTTCCGGCTCGATCACGATCGGGATCTGCCCGGCGTCTCGACGGCGGCGGACATTCGCGGATGTCGGTTCCGTTTGAATCCACGTCCAGAAGAACGTGCCCGGCAATGCCAGCTTCCGCTTTTGCTCGATCCAGTCTCGATAGTCCTGCAACGAAAACGTGGTATTCAGAAAGTGTCGACTGACGCTGAGCATCTGCAAGTTTCGCGAAAAGACTCGCTCGGAAGACATGACGTCGCCAGCGAGCGGGCGATCGGCACGATCGGCGGATTGGATTTGCTCGGCCCATGCCGCCAGTTCGCCTTGCAGATTGGACGTGATCCGAGTGCCCAGATACCAAAAGAGAATTCCGTCCGTTTCCGCACCAAACGGCAACAGACTGGCGGCACGTTCGCCGAGGACCGTGCCGTCGCCAGCCCGCGCGCGAGGCGGCGTGGCCGTTAACCACAGACCATCCTTGCGAAGCCGCGCCACCACCGCCCGGTCGCGATAGTCTGGGATCATCGCCACGTTGATACCCGATTCACGCAGCACGTCGCTGGACTCGCCGTGGTAGGGCATGATCCGCGGGAAAATCGGCTGACCGTTGGTCATGAGTTGATCGAGCCGGAATTCAATCGGGCGTTGTTGCTGCGGCTCTTCACCGGCCACCTGTTGGACGGGAGCCGTTTTGCCGGCCGGAATCATGGGGCTGATCCGCAATTCGTCGAGCAAAACTTCGGACGGACCCGGAAGCAACGACGCGTCCACCACGATGCGGTCGACGTAGAGATCGCGTTTGTCGAGAAACGGCTCGTTGAGCACCGCCCGCAATCGCACGATTTGATCGCGGACGCGAGTGCCGACTTGATCGCATTTCAAGAGTTGCCACTCGCCGATTTTGGTCGAGGCATCGCCGACGATGTACGTGCTCAAGACGGCTCGCGTCCGCGGGTCGCGTTGGTGTGGAAAGACGACTCGAAGTTTGACGGTCCAGCCGGGACGGTTGGATCGCACCCAAACCTGCCCGACGAGGTCTTCGATCACACGCGCCGGTGGCAACACATGCTCGACTCGGACACGCTGTTCCGAGGGCCGAACGTCGAACTCCATGTATTCGGACGATCGACCGTGGACGTAGATAAAGGGGTGTCGGCGGTGTGAGACGACGCGGACTCGGCGTTGATCGTAGCGAGCTTGCCACGTGGGTCGGTCGGTGTCGAAGCCCTCGTGATGATCCGCAGCGATCGTCGGCCCGGCCACCAGCAGCAGCAGGAGCAAGGCGGCGAGTTCCACCGAGTGAAGACGAGCGTTTTTTGGAGTGCTCCGGCTTGACGAAGCTTTGGCATTCTTAATGGTCGCGTCGCAAACGCTTGGTTCGCGTCGAACGCCACGCGCATCCCCAAACCGCGGCGATCGATCGAGCCGAATCCGTGGCCAATTCGTCTTACGGGGTTTGGACATCCTTGTCCGTGATTATCAGGGAACGACGAGGCAATTCGCGTTGACTTTTCGCAGCATTACGGAACGATCGGTTTCGCGTGACATCACCCAACAACCGTCCGAACCGAACCCGACGACGACACAGTTTCGTGATTCGTACTCGCGACCGTTCGTAGACTTTTGGGCACGACCTCATGATGAAATCTCGCCCGACAACACGACGCAGAGAAGGAACGCGACGTAACTGGTGTTCGTGTCGGATGTTACAGCCAATCTTCGAATCGGCCAATACGAGCCGTTGCGGAGTTGCAACGTGCGGCTTCAAAAGTCGGTTCGCCGCGAGTCGTCCTAAAGTGTGCTCCACAAGAAACTTGCGCCGAATCGTTGTGTATCGTCGCGCCGAGGTACACAATCTGTTCTGATTCAGGCCTGCCTGTATGTTTCTTTGCCGATGGAGTGGCGACGACTTTGGACCGCATGAAGCCAATCGGCCGTTCGGTGATTGCCACGGCATAGGAGCGTGAGTGCATGACAAATCAGACGCGATTGCCCGGCACCAATTCCGACGAACTTCCGCGCGAGTTGATCGAACTTGGCCGCAAGCTGGCCACGATCCAATTGCCGGATGCGTCGCAAAAAGACATCGACACGGCATACAGTCGCGTTGTCGATTCGGTTCGCCGTCGGCGTCGAATTCTCGCATTGGTGCAAGAGGCGCTCTCTCAGCTTCGATTGGACATCAAGTACCTGATGTTCGACTTGGACGTGACCCGTAAAGAACGCGACGAACTTCGCGAGCGTCTGGAAAACTGACGCTCCCGGCAAGGACGACGGCAAACAGCACATGAGCGACTCACTCTCTCCACTCGTCGATCGCTGCGAACGCGTTATGGCACACGCGTGGATGGTCCGCACGTTTATCAAGCACTGCGAAGAAGTCGAGGACTTTCCGGAACTGATGGGCATCGTGCGCGCCGTGTTTGATTCGTCACGCGCTTTGGAGACTCGAATTGCGGATCCGGCGGGGTATTTCAAGATGCTCGCCAAGAAGATCGGCAAAATGAAATCGGCAACGGTGCAATTTCGGACGGACGCGGCGGAAGCATCCACGCATACGAACTTCGCAATGGCGGTGAAGTCGATGGAAGCCTGCTGCGAAGATTTGGGCGACTTGTTGAAGCAGGCGCAGGCGATCATCGCGGGTTCGAGTTAGGGTTTGTCACGTTTAACCGCACGCCGCAGGCACGCGCGTTTGAGGAGAGGCCGAGTTGCTAAATAGCCGAGTCCGATTCGCG
>JAQBZS010000360.1 GCA_027622115.1 Planctomycetota bacterium
CATCAGCCTCTGGCGTTTAAGTACTGACCGCAGCACAGGTTACGTTTTCAGATAGCTTCTAGGCACGCGCGTTTGAGGAGTGAGTGAAAGCGCGTCTCATCAGTTCTTGGTAGTTTCGACCGCGAGATGTCCACGAGCGCGCGTGCCTACGGCGTGCGGTTAAACGAGCGACGTTCACGCCGAAGTGGCGCTGTCGAACTAAATAGCGAGTCGCGGCTGATTTCCGAACGCTAGCCGCGCTAGCCCACGGATTCCGGGGTCGGGAGGCCTTGACCTTGTCAGCCCTGGTCCGATTGGTCGATCCAAAACCGTTCACGTTGAAACGGGTATGTGGGCAACGGTACTCGTCGGCATTTTGATCCAGCCCAGTGCTCGGACCAGTCAATTTCCTCCCCCCGCGCGAATGTCGCTGCCGACGCGTGACAAGCATGGCTGGGATCGTGCTCGGTCACAGCGGTGTCATTCGGCGAGGATGGCGACACGACGTCTGGAGTCATCGCGATGTATACATTGTTGCTGCTATTTCCTTCGAGAAAGTCCGCGAGCGCTGCGGTGGCCTGCTGTGTTGAATTGGCAACAACGGCCAGGCGGTACTCATGGCTTTCGTGCCCACCACGACCGAGATTCGACGTGAAACACGACGAGGCAAAACTGTCGAGATTCGGCAATGCTGTGAGGAATTCTTGAGCCAATCTCTTGAGTGCGATTTGCGATCGAGCTGACATCGTGAGTACATGGAATTGACCGTCATCGACTGATTCAACCGTCTTGCGTCGTTCCATGACCGCGTGAGCATTGGTGCCACTAAAACTGAAGGAACTTACGGTCGCAATACGTCGTTCGTTTTCGTGCGGCCAGGGCGAATGCTCCGTTGAAATGCGGATCGGCAAATCATTCCATGGCACATTTGGATTGCCGACCTCGAAATTCAGGTGCCGTGGGATTTCTCCGTGCTCCAGAGACATGGCGGTCTTAATGAGTGCTACGACTCCGCCGGCGGATTCCAGGTGTCCGAGATTCGTTTTGTGCGATCCGACGATCAGCGACCGATCCGCCGGTCTGCCTTTTCCGTAGGTCGCGCTCAACGCTAAAATCTCGATCGAATCGCCGAGCGGCGTGCCGGCACCGTGTGCTTCCACGTAGTCCACGTCCTCGGGCGCGACTTGTCCCGTGTGTAATGCCCTTCGAATCAACGCTTGTTGTGCCGGTCCGTTGGGAACCGTGAGCCCACCACTGGGTCCATCATGATTGACGGCCGATCCTCGAATCACGGCGATGATGTTGTCTCGGTTCGTTTCAGCATCGGAAAGGCGTTTGAGCACCACGACTCCGCAACCCTCGCCGCGCACGGAACCATCGGCCGCGGCGTCGAACGTCCGGCATCGTCCCGTTGGCGACATCAACCCGGCTTGGCTGAAGTAGATGCTGTATTCCGGCAGCAGCACGACATTCACCCCACCGGCCAACGCCATGTCGCATTCGCCGGACCGCAAGTTCTGGCACGCCATGTGTACGGCGACCAAGCTGGACGAGCAGGCCGTGTCGACCGCGATACTCGGCCCCTGCAATCCCAGCAGATGCGAAATTCGCCCCACGGCGGTGCTGTGCGAAATCCCGGTGCCGAAATACGCGTTGATCGCGTGTCCGCGCCGCCCTATTGACAACTCGGCGTAATCGTGGCTGGAGATGCCTACAAACACACCGACCGGCGTGCCGTATAACGCGTCCGTCGATTGGCCTGCATGCTCCAAGGCCTGCCAACTCGTTTCCAGCAGCAAGCGATGTTGTGGATCCATGCTGGCCGCTTCGACCTTGGAAATACCAAAGAAGTCGGCGTCGAAGTGCTCCACGTTGTCTAGGAAGCTGCCCTGGTCCGAGCACATTGAACTAGGTTGATTGCGGTCCGCGTTGAAGAAGTCCTCGACACGCCACCGATCCGGCGGAACGCGACTCACCGTTTGTCGACCGTCCTTCAACAGCCGCCAAAAGTCCGCGGGCGATTCAATTCCTCCCGGCAAACGGCAGCCCATGCCCACAATGGCAATCGGTTCAAAGCGGGCGACCGAGTTCTGGTGGTCTTTTTCGAGTTCACCGACTCGCGCTTTGAGTTCACGAATCTTCACGAGTGCATTGGTCAGGAGATTGCGGTAATCCGGTTGCGGTTCCACTCGAAACTCTCCGTGAGTCTTGCGGTTGTCAATTTCAATGATTGGAATCGGTTTGAATACGAAACCATTCGACCGTTTCGACAAGCCCTTCGGTGATCTGCATTTCCGGTTTCCAGCCCAATTTGGTGTTGATCTTGCCGAACGAAACAATGCTCGATCGTAGGTCTCCGGGACGATCCGGGCCGTGAACCGGTTGGGGAATCGTGACTGTCGCGTCGGTTCGACCGAGGATGGCCGTGCAGGTGCGATGCAATTCGCTCGCCAGTACATTGACGTCCGTGGCGATGGCCGTCCCCACATTGAAGGCGTCGAACGTCGCTGTGGGATTGTGCTGCAACGCCATCACGTTCGCTTGAGCCACATCCGTGACGAAGACGTAGTCTCGGTCAAACTTGCCGTCGCCGTTGATCGTGGTCTCCTCTCGTCGCAGCATGCGTTGGCAAAATATCGCCACGACTCCGGCTTCGCCGTGCGGATTTTGCCGAGGCCCGAACACATTGGCGTATCGCAGCGCCACGGTTTGTAGGCCGTGTTCGCGAGCGAAGAATTGCAGGTATTGCTCGCCAACCCACTTCGAAATGCCATAGGGCGAGATCGGCTGCGCGGGATGGCTTTCGTCCGCCGGTGCAAAGACATCGCCATACAGCACGCCGCCCGACGACGCGAAGACGAATCGTTTCACGCCGACGGCAACGCTTTGTTCCAGCACGTTCAGCAGCCCCATTACGTTGACGTCCGCGTCGTGCGACGGTTCGCGGACCGAGCGGCTGACCGACATCTGAGCGGCTTGATGGCAAATGGCGTCCGGGCGGAAATCCGCGAAGACTCGCCGTACCGCGTCGCGGTCTCGTACGTCGGCTTGCTCGAAGCGGACGTCGATGGGCACATTGTGCCGGAAACCGGTCGAAAGGTTGTCGAGCACGGCGATCTCGTGTTGATCGGCCAACAATTGATCGACGATGTGGCTGCCGATGAATCCGGCTCCGCCCGTGACGAGAATTCGCATGTGTTCCTCAGACGCTAAAGTTCTTCGAATACACAATGCCCGTGTCGATCGCTCGGAAGCCGGCGGCTTTGGCGGCTCCCTTCATGGCTTCATTGTCGTCAATGGCATGGACTTCCGCCGTGGTGACTCGCTCGTCCCGCAGCCGACGGCAGACTTCGACCAACAGCGTCTGGCCGTATCCGTTGCCTCGCTGTGATTTTTCGACCCACAAGTTGGACAGCCCGATCGCCTGCTTCTTCCATTTGGGCCGATACAGGTCCAAGCCGACGACGTTGACCGAAGCGACGCCATCGCCGCCGGCTTTGGGCAGCAATTCGAACATCAGCGAATCCAGGCGACCGAAACGGCAGCTCCACCACCAAGTGACGGGCGGTGGCGGCGGCACTTTAATGGCCATTTTGAGCTTCCGACGATTCTGCATCAGCTTCATGTTCA
Source organism: Planctomycetota bacterium (assembly GCA_027622115.1). Taxonomy (GTDB): domain Bacteria; phylum Planctomycetota; class Planctomycetia; order Planctomycetales; family Planctomycetaceae; genus JAQBZS01. The sequence continues at coordinate 3,610 of JAQBZS010000360.1, forward strand.
CGGGATCGCCGTCAGCAGCTACCTCGCGCTGAAAGACGATGTGCTTCGACTCCGAGGCGTAGCCCAATGCCTTCAGGAACGGTGCGGCCGACGCATCCGACTCCAGGAAACCGGACGGTTCGCTGCCACCGTACAGGCCGAGATAAAACGGGTTGTGCGGCGCGGCGGGGCCGGCTTGCAGTTGGGATGCACCGTTCGACTTGAGGTACGACTCGGCCCGCTGCATGAGTTCCCGCCCGATTCCCTTGCGGCGGAATTCCGGCCGAACACCGATGGCGCAGATCGCCCCGTGTTCCGTCGAGATTGCGGACTCGTCGGCATTGCAACCGAATCCGGCATGCACAAAACCAACCATCGATTCGCCGTCCAGCGCGATGATGAAACCATCGCGGCGAAAGTAGGGCTGAGACAGCATCAGCGTCTCAAGGGCGTCCACGTTGAACCCACCGGCCGCTCCGCGACCGAATCGACATTTGTGCCAAAGTTCGACAATTCTCGGAGGATCGGAATTCTTGAAGCAGCGAAACTCAACCACGTCGTGGCCTTATCAAAGTGAGCGCGGCGGGATGTAACAAATGTCAAGCAGACGGGGTCGGCGGTTTAAGGTTCCGGTCTTGATCACCAATTGGCCCACCTTTCGATCAACATTCGTCCCATCAGTCTCATAAGTCCCATAAGTGATGCGACTTATGGGAGAAATGGTACGGATGTGATTGGCAGGCTGGGCGAAACCGTGATCAAGGCCAAAGTACCTGAGCCTTCCGTTTTCTGTTCCTGGACCCCGCCTGCTTGTCAGGCGGAGGTCCCGGACGACATCGGGAATCGGAATGTACGAATCGGCATGGCCAGCGTCCATGAACGTGATTCACCGAACCGGAGCGGATTCGCAAAGTGATCAAGTTCAGTTGCTAAGCCCTTTTACGGCTGCGACAAGTGCTGCGGTCGTGATTCCAAAATGGTCCCACGTCTCGGCGAAACCATGACTGGGGGCGATGCGAGGATCCGCGATGCCGACATGACTCAGCGGCGTTCCGGAAACCGTGGTCGCCAACAGACCAGCGAAGCCTCGCAGGCCGGCTTCCGGAGTCCCGATCAAACCGTCCTCGATCGTGACAATGCCTTCCGGATATCGCGTTGCCAAGCCGGCGAGGTCGTCCGCTTGGATCGGCAAGCCGTTGACCACATGCACATCGACATCGACTCCGTCCGCCTTCAACGCCTCGAATGCTTCACCACCCAGCGACGCCGTGCAGCCAACGGCCAGAATCGCTTTCTTGGCTCCACTCGACCGGTACTCGGTCATCGGTTCCCATGCGGAATACTGATCCCACAACGGACCCGATCCATCTTGTTTGTCGAGCACCGGGACGTTGTCGCGCGGAATGCCGACGATGTGTGCTCCGTAATGGGCCGCCAAATCCTTGATCGCCACAAACGCGGAACGCGCGTCGGCCGGCGTATAGAAGCGATGTAAATACGGCAAATAGCCGATCGCCAAGCTGATCCAATCCAGCGACCAACCCGAGAAATGGTCTCGCCCAGTGCAGGCGCCGACATGCGACAAGTGCATTGTCACGTTGAGCCCTTCGTTCACGCCGTTCAGGTTGCGTTGATATCGCCACAGTTCAAAGCCCTCGCGTGCGATTCCCTCGAAGAACGCGGCAAACGTCGAAAACACTACCAGTTGCGGGTCGAGTGAACTCATCGCCATTCCGTTAACCATCAATGACGAAACCTGCTCGGTGATGCCCATCTCGAACTTATGGTTGTCGTCGATAAACGTCTTCGCCAAATCCAAGCGCGTGGACGGGTCGAGGTCGCAAGACACCGTGAAGAATTGCTCGGGAAATGCCTTGGCGACGGCTCCGTATCCGATACGGCTGCCGTTTCGCGGCGACGTCACGCTGCCGGCGGCGGGAAGCTCGACCGCGTCCAACGCCGCCTTGCTCAACACGAGATTGCTCGAACCCGGGGCCGGACGACCGACCGTCACGCGAACGTCGGCCGGTTGCTTTTTCAACGTGGCCAATGCCGACGATTCGGCGTCCGTGAGCTTCAGCAGCGGATTGCCGAGCACGGCGGCGAGATCGCGGCCCTTCATGTGCCCGTCGTGATGGGCGGCGCCACCGGGCAGGCCATTCACGAAGAACACGTTTTCGAACATGGAGAATACGTCGCGGAAGCTCATCAACGACCCCGGCACCCAGACTTTCGTATCGAGCGTGACATTGTTCTTGCCGGCGAACTCCGCCAATTCGATCGAGACTCCATAACGATCGCCGAACTCGCTGAGCGACGTGCCGGTGTAGCCCACGGGGAAGATCAGGCTGGACTTGCCGCGCTTGGCCAGCGACTCGGCTTCTCGGTAAGCTGCGTAGAGTTTGTCCGTTTCGTGCAGCGACGGGATTTCGAGGATCTCGATCCCGGCGGCTCCGATCAGTGTCCGAGGATCGATGTCCATGATGTTCTTGCACGTGTCGGAAAGCTGAATCCCATTTCGATTCATGATGAACGTGATCGGAGCGCCGTGCTGAGCGGCTCCGATAAAACCGTTGAGCGCCTGTCCCGACATCCAGCCGGCATCGCCGCAGTGACAATACACGTGGCCCTCGTCCCCATGCCGAGCCTTCAAGCCCAATGCCTGCCCAACCGCCACCGGCACGATGATGCCCAAACGCCCGCTGTTGAGTTGCGTTCCACCCGGCACCCAAGACACGTGACCGGGGATATCGATGCTGCGACGAAATTCCTCGATCACGTGGTCTTCGCCGAGATATCCCAAGACGGCCAGCAGCGAGTAATACCCGATGGCCGTATGTCCGTGCTCGATCGTGTAGTGCTTCGTTTCGCCATCACAAATCAACATCGACATCAGCAGCGCCGGGATCAATTCCAACCCGCCCCCGAGGTGATCGAGTTCGTTGATCTTGGCCAGCGACGCGAGAGACGCCAGCGCGGTCGCGGCGGCCCGTTTCTCCAAGGCACCCATTGCGGCCAGCGTGTCGTTGGACAGCGTGGCTTCCGAGCCGAGGTTGATGGAGATCGGCAAGACATGGGATTCGACGCGATCACGCATGTAATGGGCGGCGGTCAGCAATGCCTGATTGCGTTCCCCTTGAGCATGGAATGTCTGCGGCAAGTTGGTCATCTTCAGTTCCGTTAAGCAAATTCGAGTTCTAGTTTGACGCGGCGGCGGACGAGTCACCTCTGCCGAGGTCCATCCTGGACAAGGCGACTGATCGGATCGCGTCCGTAAGAGCCATCCGACAGGTCGCACTGCCGAATGACGCCTGATGTCTTGCGATTCGGCGGACGAGAATGAATCGCAAAAATGTGGATCGTCAACACCCGCCGGACGGCTCTAAGCCCGAATCCGTTCGAAAACCGGAATTCTCTACTCGTTGAATCATCAGCCGAAGGCGTACGCGTCTTATCGGGCACGCGTACGCCTTCGGCTGACGGTTCAACAAGGTATTTCGGAGGAATCCGGCTTGAGCGGAATTCCGGTTTCAGAACTGAATCCGGCTTTAGAAGCTATCTGAAAAAGGGGTCTGACCCTTTGGATGCCTCGCTAAACCCCGGCAAAAACTGAGGCC
>JAQBZS010000361.1 GCA_027622115.1 Planctomycetota bacterium
CGAAACCTGCTGACGATTACATATCGACTTCACAGATCGCAAATGTCCGAGTCTACCATCTCAATCCCTGCATCATTCACCGAGCGATTGTCGCTGTCGTTCGACGACTCGGCGATGTCGCGCGTGAGTGCCGCGCGTTGGATGGTGCCCATGTCCGCACTCGTGCTGTCGAGCGTGTTCTTGGTCGATGGCCATCGCTGGGACTGCTCCACGCTGACCAACTATGTCTCGAGCGCGGAGGAACGCGCGGCATCCGTATCCAGCGGAAACTGGAAACGACGCGTTGCATTCGTGGCACTTGCCGCGAGCGGCGCGATTCTGTTGTTGACGAGTTCTCGACGGCCCGTGATTTCTGACCTGCTGGGCTTGGCAATCGCAGGCGCGGTGGTGTGGAGCTTCGTGAGTCTCGGCTGGGCGGACGACCGTTCGTTGGTGTTCAAACGCCTGATCGTGTTCGCGTTTTGCTTGCTGGGAGCCCTGGGATTGGCAGGCGCGATGCGGCTCGACGACCTCTGCAAGACGACGGTTTGGGTGTGCGCGATCTATGCCGGGCTGGGCTTACTGGCCGAGTTGTCGCTCGGCACATTTCGACCGTGGTCCGGCGGCTATCGTTTCGCTGGAACCCTGCACCCAAACGGCCAAGCTTTGAACTGCGGAGCCATGAGCATCGCGGCTTTTTTGCTACGCCGCACCGATCGGCATCGCTGGTTGTATACCGGACTGCTGGCGCTCGCGCTGGTGTGCATGATGTTGACGAAGTCCCGCACGGCGACCGGCGGAACGCTGCTGGCGCTGGGACTGTTGTGGATGCTGCGACGTCCCCTGCAATCGCGGGTGCTGGCGAGTCTTGCCGTGGCGTGGCTGGTGGTCGCGGGTTGCTTTGCTGGGTTGTTGCTCAACACGGGCGACGGGTTTTCCGGCGCGGTCAACATGGGTCGAGAAAGCGAAACGGCAGCCGGCAACGGGCGATATCCGATCTGGTCCACCTGCCTGGAAATGGCCGGTCGACAACTACCGCTCGGCGTCGGGTTCGAATGTTTCTGGCTGCCGAAACGGATCGAGCTGGTGTCGTGGAAGGTCGGTTGGCCGTTGTCTTCTGCGCACAGCGCGTACCTTGAAGTGCTGCTGAGCCTCGGTGCGATCGGCTTGCTGCTGTACTTGGTGATGCTCGGCGCGGGGTTGCGTAACAGTTTCGTGCGGCATCGCGCTACGAATGAGATCGGGGCGGGATTCTTGTTCGGCTTGCTGTTGCTCGGCTGCATTCAGGCGCTGATGGAATCTGGATTCTCGTCGCCAACCGGGTTCGTGCCGTTTATGGCCGGTTGCGGATTGGCTCGGATCGCATATTTCGAACCGACGTGTTTCACAGTGGGGGACGCTTGATGGGCCGCTCTTCACGGATTTCCAATCTCAATCCCAATCCTAAAGGCGAAGCATGACAGGTAACTCCATTCACTTAGGCGACGAGCACCGCATCAGCGTGATCATGCCCACGTTCAACCGCGCCCATTATTGCCGGGCGCGTTGGAATCGCTGGCGTGTCAACAGACGCACGACGAATTCACCTATGACGTTTTCGTCGTGGATAATGCGTCGACCGACGATACTCTCGCGGTTGTGGAAACATTCGCCGAGACGTCGCCGATTCCGGTGCATTATTGCTACGAAGCCAAGCCCGGTGATGCTCCCCCGCGTAATCACGGTATCAAGCATTCGACGAGTCCCTGGCTGGCGTTCTTCGACGACGACCAATTCGCCACGCCGTTGTGGTTGGCGGAGTTGTTGCGAGTCGCCATCGTCCGCAATGCTCGGATCGTCGGCGGTCCCGTGCATTTGGATCTGCCGGACGAAATCGCAGCCGGGCTCTCGCGGTCCTGTCGCCGGACATTACGTGAAATGAAACCTTACGACAGCGCGCGGACTTACGACGCAGCCGACATTCCGGGCACGGGCAACATGTTGGTGCATCGATCGGTGTTTGACGATGTCGGTTCGTTCGACGAGTCCATGCAGGCTGGCGGCAGTGACTGGAGGCTTGTCAATTCTGCCCGTCGACGGGGGATCGAACCGTGGTACGCGCCGGACGCGGTGATCCGGCATCGCGTTGAAGATGACCGCATGACTCGATCGTACTTTCGTTGGGATTCGCTCAACGGCGGTGCCACCGTCGCACGCGAACATCACCACACGCGGGGGTTAGCGGGTCTCGCTGTCGGATGTGCCGCCCGCTTGGCTCGGCTCGGTTGCTACCTGCCTCGATTGGTGTGGGATCGTCTCCGACCGCCACAAGTCGGCGTGGCCGAAAGCCGCATGATGGCGTGGCGTACCGAAGCGTATCTCCGTGAAGCCATTAGTCTCGTGGCGCCTCGCCTGTGTCCGCAGCGAGGTTTTCATCGGATGATTGAGTTCCGGGCTGGGCGAATGGCAGGAAGCGTGTAGCGGCCAAAGCAAATTGCAAATTCGTAGCCGCGGAGCGGCGACAGCATAAAGCCTGGGGTGCAAACCCCAGGTTTCAATTCAACCAAACGAGCCGTAGCCGCAAAGCAATTGACCGCTGCTCCCGCCGCTCCGCGGCTTCACTGATGATTGACTCCGAACTCCGTACCTGGGGTTCCGCTGCGCTCCACCCCATGACTTTACGAAATGCTGGGCTAACGAAACTGAGTGCTTTGCAGTGCCGGACGTCGAGCAACCGATGTCCGGCGACTTGGGCTGGGAGATGGTGGAACAACTCGACCTGTTCGACGCGGCGCAGGCGGTGAATGAAAGACCTCGTCGGGCGATGGATTCGTGCTGGGGAACCAACTTCGCGGCGGAATCTGCGACTCGATCAACCTCTTGAGCCGCAAGACCTCCAAGTTATTGGGCGACAATCGAGCCGCTTGTTTAATGTGGTACACCGCTCGAACTTGGTCATCGCGTTCAAACGCCTTCTGTGCCGAGTCGTAGTGCGTGCGGGCCATTTGCACGCGACTGGCGGGCGTCATGCTGTGCTTGAATTCACGCGCACGCGCAAATTGCTCGTCGCGAACTTCTTCCCCGCGAGCCGCGGAGTGGGCTTGGTTCACGATTCGCGGAGTCAACAATACGATCAACTCTTCACGCAAGACGCTGTCGGATTTGTTGCGAAAGATGCCGCCAACACCCGGTAGCGAACTGAGCCACGGCACGCCGCTTGTCGATTCGGTGACGCTCTCCCGAATCAGTCCGCCGAGGACAATTGTGGCTCCATCTTGAATCATGACGTTGGTGGTGACTTCGGCGGTCGTCGTGTTGGGCAGGCCGTTTTGGATGGTGCCGTCGCTGAGTTCCGGATGCACTTCCATGCGGACGTAGCCGTCGGGGGCGACAAACGGTCGCACAAACAGCTTCGTGCCGACTTCCAAAAAGTTGACGTTCGTTTGTGTCGTGGCACCGTTGGTCGTGGTTTCCGTGTACGGCAGCTTTTGGCCGATGATCAATTGGGCCTTTTGTTTGTTGAGCACTCGGATGGTCGGCGCGGCAACCAGGTTGACGTCGGTGATAGTTTCGAGTGCTTCGATGAAGGCGCTGACGTCGCCTTGGATGAAGCCGTATTTCAACCCCGCCGATCCGAGGAACTTGCCGACGTCCTGCACCGCGTTGACGTTTTGCGGAAAGCCGACTCCACCATTAAACGCGTTTCCGTCACCGACCACCGAGAAATTCTTGTTGTTGTCTCCCAGGAGCGCGAAATTCACGCCCATCGCCATTGTGTCGCTGAGTTTCACTTGCAGGATCAAGGCTTCGATCACCACCTGCGCCGGCGGCACGTCCATCTCATCCACGATCTGGTCAACTTGGGCGATGATCGAATCGTAGTCCTGAATCAACAGGGCATCTTGCTGACTCATCGTGTCGCCGCCCGCCGTGGAAGGATCGGAGGCGATGCCGGCTTCCGCCGGATTTGTTACGGCGCTGATGCCAATGTTTTTCGTCAGCAGCGGAGTAATCAGCGACTGCAACTCCTTCGCACTGATGTAATTCGGTCGGTAGACCTTGCTGATCACTTTTCGCGCGGCTTGTTTCTTGGCTTCCTCTTCTTCCAATGTCGTTACGAAGATGAAGTTGGCGTTTTTCTGATACGAGAAATTCCGCACTTTCAGCAACGCGTCGAGTGCTTCATCGACGGTCACATTCTGCAAGTTGGCGGACACCTCGCCAGACACTCCGGCACTGACCAGTACGTTCTTGCCCGATAATTGACCGAGCATCTCCAACACCTTGATGATCTCGGTGCCTTTCTCGATTTGCAGTGAGAACCGCTCTTCATCCGAACTCACATTCCCCGCCTGCGTGGACAGTTCCACTTTCATAACCGGCTCGCGCGTCGGTGTCGGTGTCGGTGTGCCTTGACTGCCGGTGACATCGTTTGGCTTGGGCGTGCCGCTGCTGGAGTTTCCGTTGGCCGGTTGAGTCGGCGCCGCGCCAGTTCCGTCGGGGCGGGCGGCATCGACTGCCTTTGTGGCTCGCTGCTTCAACGCTTCGAGTTGTTCGTGCAGGTCTTTCAAGTACTTCAATTGCTCGCTCTGCATCTGCTGTCTCTGAACCTGAGCAACCAATTCGACTTGCCGATTGAGTCCCGTGATTTGAGCCGCGATGCGATCAAAGTCGGCATCGCGCGGGTTCGAGGCTCCCGACGAATTCGCCATTGAAGTTCCAGACGAATGGTTTGTCGGTGCTTCGTGCGGCGGCATGCGGTTCGAGAGTGTCGCCGGATAGTAATTCGAACGATCGCGAGTTCGATCGAGTGATCGGTCTTTGAGTGCGCCGAACTTCACAACGTAGCCGCCGGCACGCGACTGCGATTGATCCGTCGGCTCGAAACGCAACGTTGAATCGTCCGAAGATTCCTCAGCGGTCGAATGGCGTTCGATCTGACCGAGGATGATGCCCGGCGAATCCTGTTTGAGCGTCGAACGGTCAGCCGAGTCGAAGAAGCGGAATCCCGGTCCGTTCGCTTCGCCGTGATTCGGTTTGAGATCACCGAATGGGTCGAGTGATTTCGGATCCGGAACGGGTTGTTCTTCCGGCACTTGAGGTGCGATGCGGTCCGGCGGAGTCGGCGTGATCGGTAATGGAGTGCGTTTGAATTGACCAACTGAAGCTTGGTCGATCCGCGCGGCGTGATCCGTGTGAGTGTTGGGTCGCGCGAACTTGTCGTCGGTTCGCATCGCCGTTTGAACGGGGTAGACAATGTTCGCCGGCGCTGCGGGATCGGGTGCGTTCGCGGTAACGACTCGGACATCGGTGGACGCGATCATGGATGGTGCAGACGCTGCGGTTACGGTCTCCGCCACGCTCGGCGGGTCCGCTTGCATCTTCGCCCGTCGCGCCAATTGCTCGGTGCGCGTGGGTTCGCCGAGCACCAGCAATGTGCCGACAACGAACACCAGCGGAATCGACAGTACGATCACCCGCACGGCGGTGCGAAGCGACTTCGAGCCGGCTGTTGGTCTCGGCGATCGAGTTGAGTTCGGTTTAGTCGGTTTCACCTGGAGTCGTCCCTGACTTGGGTGTCGCGGAACCTGCCGTGGTTCGCGGATTCGTTGTGGACTGAAGTGTCGGTCGTTTGGTGACCGGCAGTGAGCCGAGCCCGAAGCTACTGCGTCGGTCTCGTCGTACGTCGATGCCGGAAAAACTGGTCTTGGACAGTCGTAGTTCGAAGGCCTCGCCGGCGCGTGTCAGCACGACTCGCCGATCAAAGACTGCCGCGAGCTGGTAGGTTTCGCCGTTGTGCTTGATGTCCGCGCCTTCCGAATACATGCGACTGTTCAACACGGCGGCTCGGCGAGATTTGCCAACAATCGTGCTGTGCAGCACAAAGCCTTTTTCTTGCGGCGTGGCTTGTTTGGGCCGCGTGTTCGTCTTGCGACGCGCGGCGGCACGGGCCTTTCGCTTCTCTTCTTCCTCGGCCAAGACTTGCTCGCCGTCTTGAGCAAACAACACCGGCGGCGGGAATTCGCTGTAGTCGATCGCGAATGGATCATTGACGAAACGTTCGTCTGCCGAGATCAGCAGCGGATCACCGGCGAACAGTTTGTCGATGTCTTGCCAGCGATAGGCGATCGAATCTGGTGGTGTGTCGTCCTTCGTCACGCTGGTTGCCGACGGTACGGTCGCGGCCTGCACGCGTCTGGTACCGGTCGGCGCCAAAGGCATTCATGATGGGCGGCACGGCCACGAATCCAAACACCAGCAGCAACACCCCGAGCGCAAGAGTCTTTTGCCAACTCTATTTTGAAGTCTTCGAACAGTTGTGTTGCGAAGGTTTGCTTGGCCATGAACTCAACTCTTCTTTGCACGCTTCGTAGCCACGCTCGCCAGAGCGTGGGATTGGTACTGCCGTCAAAAGCCCGCGCGTCGAGCGTGGGATTGGTTCTGCCGTCAAAGCCCACGCTCTGGCGAGCGTGGCTACGGTAAAAGCCTAGTTCGCGCGCAGCGGCGACCGAGGTTCTCTTGATCGAATATCGGCGATTCGCGGCTTTGTCCGAGCTACTTTTTCCGCAGATCCGGAAAACTCCTCATGACGCACGTAAACGGCAAACTTGATCTCGCCTTCCACAACCTTGGCGGACCGCTCATTTTCCAGACTGAGCTTGAAGTCACTGATGGCGAAGATTCGCTGTCGACGCTCAAGACCTCGCAAAAACGCCAACATGGACGGGTAACTGCCGCGAAAGCTCAGCGTAAACGGCACCGACCGATACGCTTGATGCATGTCCGTTGCCAGCGGTTCGAACCGAGTCACGACCAGACCGGCACTTTCCGCCAGTTGTGCCACTTGTCCGATGATGACGTGCGTGTCGCCGTTGGCCGGCATGAGTTCGTCGGTCTTGGTGAGGAAATCGCGACGTTCATCAATGCGGTCATCGAGTGAATTCAATTCGGCGGTTCGCAACGGCACGTTCTCGATGTTTTCCTCGGCGGCGAGGATCTCTTCGTTGATCACCTGCTGACGATTCATGCCGGGCACGAAAATGAACAGCAAGTAACCGAACACCACCACCGCAAGGCTGACGACGGTGACGAGCATGTCGTTTTTCAAAAGGTTTTTCATGCGGTGGCCTCACGCGTAGCGTGTTGAAAATCTCGGGTTGACACGGGAACCAGTGCAAGCAGGTTTTGAACTCGGAGAGGGGGAAGGGGTCGGGTGGTTCAAAGCATCTCAGTCCGGCGG
>JAQBZS010000362.1 GCA_027622115.1 Planctomycetota bacterium
GCCCGCACCGGTTCATCGGCCAAGTAGCGACGAACGTCGTTGGCGAGTTCTCTCGCGGAGACGAAGCGATCTTCGGGTTGCTTCGACAATGCCTTCACACAAATGGCAGCCAGCGGCGGCGGTGCAGTGGCGAGCAACTCGACTGGCGGTTTCTCGTGGATCACCTTCTGTAACAACTTGATGGTCGTCTCCGCTTGGAACGGCGGTCGACCCGTCAGCAGTTCGAACAGGATGACTCCCAAAGCGTAAATATCGGTGGCCGGACCCACTTGATCGCTTTGACCGCAGGCTTGCTCGGGCGACATATAGGCCGGTGTTCCCACAACCGCGCCGACTTGCGTCGAACTGCTGGAATCCGCCGAGACCGGTGCATTGTCTTCCGCAACGACGACCGCGTCACAATGTTTCGCCAGTCCCCAATCCAAAACGATCACTTCGCCGAAGTTGCCGAGAACCACGTTTTGGCCCTTCAAGTCACGGTGAATCACGCCTCGCGAATGGGCATATTCAAGCGTGTTGCAGATTGAGATGAACGCGTTGAGCAAATCGGCGAATTCCACGGGCTCGGCTTGGCCGGCTTTTTGGCGTTGGTGATATTCGTCGAGGGCCTCTTTCAGCGTGCGTCCGCGGAAGAACCGCATCGTGTAGCTGGGTGAAACGGAATCCGCGTGGACGTCATACACCGGGACGACGCCGGGATGTTCCAGTTGCCCGGTGACCTGAGCTTCGAAGAGGAACCGGTCTCGATGACTGGGACTGTCCAAGCGGTCGGCCCGCAACTCCTTGAGGGCCACGTCTCGCTGAATGTTCGAATCGCGAGCGACCCAGACCTGTCCGATCCCACCCGTCGCATGCAGGTGTTGACGTTCGTATCGAGCGGATGAGGGTTTCGATTGGTTCGACGCTGCTTGATCGATGACCGACGAAGAGTCGGAAGAGCTGCTAAAGCCTTCCACGGTCGTTTGCTGGTGCGCGTCGGATTCCATGTCGTGGAATTCGTGATCGACGGTCGGTTGCTGAACTGAGCTGGGAGTGTGATCGACGGTCGGGTCGGTGGCGTTTTGGGAAAGCGGATCGTCGGATTTCATGTCGGATTCCTAGTTGGACGGCCCGAGAGTTGTGGGTTTCGTGGGTGAGCCGTTGGCCGTAAGGTCTCGGGCACGGCTCGGTGCCCGGACGCTTACGCCGCCCTTTGTTCTAACGTTTTGAGCCGCGAGCATTGAACTTTCCTGAGTCTACCGGACTCCTTGGAAACAAACCGGGGTCGCCGAATCTGCTGATACATTCCACATTTGCGTGTGAACAACCCGCAACCTTCAAGGAAGAAGGAAATTGGAATGGAAGCCGACAAGCGACCCCGGAATTTGAACCGACTCGCGAGGATTGGGATCCCCAAACCACTTATGGCAATCGCCAGTTTTGTTTACCGATGTCCGTGGAGCAGCATGCTGACTTTTCGAACGATCGCTCCGTCGCCAGACCCTTTGTTCAAGACATGATTGAAAGACACCCGGAACTCTTCCCCGAAGCCATCGTGCAAAACGGCTTCTCATTTGACGGCCACGAGCGGGAAAGCAAACGCATCCCCGGCGTCCGCCTCCGACGCATCACCCCCAAGGGTGGCGTGAAAAAGGTGGTTTACACCATCAGGCCAAGCGAAGTTCTGCCTTCGATGGTCGGTAAAACCGGCGACGTGAAGAACGCATTGCTGCTGCTCAGTCACGGAGATTCTGCGGACGTCGTGGCCGAAGTTTGCGGTCGTAACCGGCCAACCAGAAAACCTGCCGGTCGTCAGGCCGGCAGATCCTGAAGTTGGCGGAGCGAAACCAATGCGGTTTGCACGGTCGTGGTCTGCTTCTTCTGACGCTTCACGACATCGGAGGCGATTCTCCAGATACGTTCTGCCCAAACGGCTGATGACTCATCCGGAATGGTCTTGCCAACCTTCAGCGCCGATCAGTTTCACAAACCGGCATCCGCAGATATCTCGAATGCTCGGGCCGGCACTTCGCTTTTCCACGACTTGCAGGGTTTGCACGTCCGCTCCTCCGGTCGGAATCACCATGCGACCAGTCAGCTTCAGTTGCTGGTACAGCGACTCCGGCACACGCGGTGCGGCGGCAGTGACGATGATCGCGTCGTACGGTGCGAATTCGCGGACGCCGATCGTGCCGTCGCCCAATTCAAAGCGGATGTTGCGATGGCCCTCGGCACGCAACGCGTCGCGGGCAGTCGCCGACAGTGATTCAAATCGCTCGATCGTCACCACTTCGCGGCAAAGCTGGGCGAGCACCGCGGACTGATACCCGCTCCCCGTGCCGATCTCCAAGACCGACTCGTCGCCGGTCAACTCTAGGCACTCGGTCATGAGAGCCACCATGTACGGCTGACTGATCGTCTGGCCGTGCTCGATCGGCAACGGTCCATCTTCATAGGTGCGGACCTCGAATTTCGGCGACACGAATCGCTCGCGGCGAGTCCGACCTAGAACCGCGAGCACTCGCTCATCGCGAATTCCCTTGGACCGCAACTGACTGATCAGCGTCTCGCGAGCCTGCTCGAACTTGGCCATCGTCCGCCATCCAATCGACAAGATGCAGATCAACCGTCTCGTGACCGCGATAGCTGTTGATCTTGGGCACGAAGCAGATCGAGATTGTGCCGGTGACGGCCTCCAATTCTTCGGCCCAATCCGCGCGGCCAAACGCGATGCCCTTGATTCGCGTCTTGTACTGTTTCAATTGCAACGAGAGATGCCGCTCGCCTTCGCCGATCTTGCGCGGCGGCGCGGCGAGTTCCACATGCCGAGCCGCGAAAACCGGCGGTCGATTGTTTTGTCCAAACGGACCCAAGCGATCCAATTCGGTCACCGATCGCCAGTTGACGTCCTGCAGAAGAACTTCCGCGTCGACCGACAATGACAGCTCATCGTCCGTCGGCCGAAATGTTTCCGCGACGACATTGCAAAACGCTTCGCGGAATTCGTCGATGTTCGCCGGATCAATCTTTAATCCGGCGGCCGCCTTGTGTCCGCCAAACGAAATCAAATGCTCCGCGCATTGTGCGAGTCCCGCGTGCAAATCAAAGCTGGCGAAGGACCGGCAGGACGCCTGGCCGATTTGATCCTTTTTATTGATCGAAATCAGAATCGCCGGTTTCGACCACGCGGCTGGCCACGATGCCGATGACGCCGGCATGCCAGTCTTCGTCGGCCAACACCAAGGCCGGAGCGTCCGCCCATTCGGGGTTGGCTTCGACCAGTTCCTTGGCGTGCTTGAAGATTTTGCGTTCGACGGTCCGCCGCGTCTTGTTGAGTTTGTCGAGGTATTCGGCCAGTTGTGAAGCGCGTTCTTGGTCGTCCGTGGTGAGTAGCTCAACTGCCAGCCGAGCCTGTCCCATGCGACCGGCCGCGTTGATTCGCGGCGCCACGCCGAAGCCGATGTCGTCTGCACGCAGCGTCTTGTTTTGCTCAAGCCCGGCAACTCGCATTAGCGTCTTCAGCCCGATGGACGAACGTTTCATCAGCCCCAGCAGCCCGTACTTGACGATGACTCGGTTCTCATCCAGCAGCGGCACGACATCCGCCACAGTGCCGATGGCCGTGAGTCCGACGGCGCTTGTGAGAAACTCCCGCATCCGCGGCGACGCTTTCTTGCCGTCGCCCAATTTCTGACACACGGCCCACGCCAGTTTGAAGGCCACGCCGACACCGCAAAGATCGGGAAACGGGTACGAACCGCCCGGTAAACGCGGATGCACGAGGCACAGTGCGTTCGGCAATTCCGACGCCATGTTGTGGTGGTCCGTGATGATCAGGTCCAGCCCCAGGTCCGTCGCCAATTGGGCTTCCTTGACGCTGGCAATGCCGCAATCGACCGAGATCAACAGTCGGTCCGGGTCTTCTTCGTGCAGTTGACGAATGGCGGCGCTGTTGATGCCGTAGCCCTCGTCCAGCCGCGAAGGGATGTAGTAGTCCACCTTGGCGGAATTGAGCGTCAGGCAGTGCCACAACAGGCTCGTGGCAGTCACGCCGTCCACGTCGTAGTCGCCGTAGATCGTGATGCGTCTGCCGGCCGTCATCGCCGCGACAACCAGCTCGGCGGCCTCGGTCACGCCGGGGAGCAGTTCCGGCGGATGCAACTCCATCATGTTCGCATGCAGGAACGAATGGGCCACATCCGTGTGTTCGTAACCACGGGAAATCAGCACTTGAGCGATCAGCGGCGAAACCTTCAGCCCGCCACTCAACTGACGCACCAGGGATTCATCGTGAGTCGAGTAACTCCACGATTTCGGCATTGTGGACTTCCTTGCGAAGAAGATTGGAATCCGTTCGCGGCAGCGTCCAGAGTCGCGCGGCGAGAGTCAAGAGACGAGAACGCGGCGAACTCCACATCTGCGGATCGCATCATCGCGGAAAACCGGACTCATGACAGCAACTGCCCGAGGCCGGCTTCCCACGGGCGTTGTCGTCAATTCACCAACAGGGAACCGAATCGCCAGTCGTTGGCGAACAATTGGTCGCCGATCGTGACGCTGAATCACCGATAAAGTGAATAGAAGCGAAACGGTTTCGGCCATTCTTCGCGAGGTTTGAACGCAATTGCGACCTCTTGCCCATCGAGCGCAGATTCAGTGATGACAACACAATCGTCGAACGACTTTGCTGTCTCGAACTCAGTGTCGTTTACCTTGCAGATCGTTTTGTAAAATGGGCGGGACATCCATTGTTCGATTTCGGGCGTGTCTTTGAATTTGAGGTATGCGGCGAGCGACGCATGCGATGCGCCAACAAGCGCAAATCCAGTCGGCACGGATTCGCGGATAAGTATCTACATTTTCATCGAAGCGTTCCGCCTGCGTCAGCCAACGGGAAGCATGGCCAACGCCGTCCCACAACTCGGGTTTACTCAGGTTTTGTGGTCCGCATTTTCTCTGCGAGCAAGTTGCAGTAGCAGAACGACGCTACGGATCTGCATAAAACCCACTCGAAAGAAAGTACCCGTCAATACCGAATTCTCAACGCCCTAGACTCGCCCTACCGATTCAGATGGCGGGTCGTCCAGAATTCTCGCGCGTATTCAAAGTCCTGCTGTGTATCGACTTCGATGTAGCCGCCCGGCGTGTCGACATGCTCCATCCGCTGCTCGGATTCGATCAGATCCTGGAGTAGATGGATCAAGTAGGCTTTTTCGAACGTCTTCGCCTCGCGATAGGGTTGACCGGCAAATTGCCCGCGCCGCTCGTGGTATTGTCGGCAGAGCGCGGCACCACCGATGGTCGAGAATTTCGCCAAGCCAATGAATTCGCCGTGGGCTTCGGCTTCCGGAATCTCGCGATGAATTCGCGTCACGACTCCGTCGGACACGGTGACCTTTTCGGCATCGTCACTGGGATGCTCGGTCCGCTGCTCGTAACGAACCAGCCAGTTGCTATCCACGCCCAATGCAAGGTCGGCTTCGCTTCGCAGCAATGCTTCGACAATTGCCGGCGTGAACAATACGTCGGAATAGCAGCAGACGAACGGCTGATCCATGAGATCTTCCGCATACATCAGCGACGCCAGAATGTTGTTGTTCGGCCAGTCCGAGTTCTGCCGAAACGTGAATTCGGGATTCGATTCGCGGACGGATTCGATGCGATAACCACCGATGAACGCGATGTCGTCGATGTCATTCTGCCGAAACGCATCAACCGCCCAATCCAGCAGTCGCTGGCCGGCGACTTCCGCGAAGCACTTGGGGGTGTCGGCTGTTGTGGGCATCAGGCGACTCCCTCGGCCGGCCCCGATAATGATTGCTCGCATTTCCATCCACACCTTCTTGCTGCTTGCTCGACACGACAAATCAACCAAGTCCTGGTTGAGCGACGAGGATACTGAAGATTCGCTAAATCACACGCCGCGCAACAAAAAAACGCGAGCAGGTTAACTGGTAAGTCACCTGCTCGCGTTTGTGTTTTTGGATCGTTCTTAGGTCGTCGGTCCTTCAACTTTCAGAGTTTCTTGGACATCCGCCGGAGTCGGGCTACTTTCGACTGCATGAGGAATCACGTTCGCGTGTGGCAGCGTGACGCCGCAGGCCGGCGTACTTGGGCAAGGATCCACGGGAACCAGATAGCATTGCTCGTAGGCAACCTGTCGTTGGATGCACTTGGCAACCATGCGTGTGCAGGTGACTGGAACCTGCTTCGCGACGCAACGGGCAACTTGACGCGTCACCGTGCAGGGAACTTGCTTTTGGACGCAGTACGGAACTCTGCGGTTGACGGTTTCCGAAACCATCTTGCACGTTCGCACGGGAACCTGGCAGACTTTTTCTTCCGTCACCATGCGGCACGTTCGCACGGGAACTTGGCGATTCACCGTTTCCGTGACGTAACGAACTCGCTGCACCGGCACGTTCTGCACGACTTCCTGGCGTACCCATCGCGTGTGCTGAACCGGCACGTTCCTGACCACGGTCCTGGGAACGTAGCGACAAACTTGAACCGGACATTGCTGTTGCACGACTTGCGGAATGTACCGCGTGCAGGCGACTTGTCGTTCGACGATTCTCGGACACCAGACTCGCTGATAACTGGTGGTTCCGGGGCATTGCACATTGCAGTACTGCGGCTGTCCGGAACAGTCACAGCCCACGAACTTTCGCACGACGGGACCGGGGTGGTGAACCGGTCGAGTCCCCCAAGTCCCCGCATCCTGGCGAACCGTTTGGTAAGTCGTGACGGGTTTCATCACCGTGTAGTTGCGCGTCTGATTCACTGTTTCGACGACGCGTTCCATGACGGTCTGCGAACACTGTCGCTGAACCGTCTCGACAATCGGCTTGCACACGACATGTCGCGTTTCGCACTGCACCGTTTCGGTGATCGCCTTTTGCACGTTGTAGCTGCAATCGCGGTAGCTGGTTTCCCAGATGGGTTTCTGGACGGTGTAATTCTTCTCCACCATCGCCGTTTCCCAAACCGGTCGACTCACCGTGTACTGCTCGTCCCGATAGTGCGTTTCGGTAATCGTGCGCTGCTGAGTTTCCTGGACGTTGTCCACGACCGTTTCATACACGGTCTGCATGTACGTGAATTGCTGTGGCTGGTAGACCGTCTCGTTCACCGTCCGATAGGACGTGCGACGTTCAACGCGGCACGATGTGTAGCAGCTCGGTTGGCAAGCCGTTGTGGGACAACAGTTG
>JAQBZS010000363.1 GCA_027622115.1 Planctomycetota bacterium
AAGTCGTCAAGAAACGTCACCCCGCCAAATCTGAAATTCGTAAGCCTGATCCCCAAGTCCTCAATTGCCGTGTGTTTTGTAGGGAATTCGATTCGCCCACGTCGCCGGAAAAACGGGAACGGCTCCGTCGTCACTCTTTTGAATGTCCGGCGATGTTCGTTGTTTCGACATGGTTTCTGAAAACGAGTGAGTCGGGAACTTGGGGGTCAGGCTTACGGATTTCAGATTTGGCGGCTTGACGTTGCTGCTGAATTCACGTCGAGCGCCCGCCAAATCTGAAATCCGTAAGCCAGACCCCGAGCCCCGGCAATCAAAAATCACCAATCAGAATAGCCGTCCGGCCGTGGCGGTTTCGTAGGCTTCGTTTGGCGATTGGAGCGGCAGTCGTCGCTGGGACTTGGAACTCGAATTGCGGCTCAGCATCTGTAAGCTCTCCGCGACGATCTGTAACCGCGATTGCTGCTGTTTGGTTTTGCGGTCTTGCCAGCTCTCAAGCTGCAACCGGCCGTCAACTTTGACGAAGCTGCCTTTGCTCAGTTCGGCACATGCCGATTCAGCAATGTCTCGCCATAGCCGCACGTTGATGAAGACCGTCTCTTCGCCGGGCGGTGCGTCCACGGCAATTCGCATGTCCGTGACGGCTGTCCCTCGAGCCGTGTATCGCAATACGAGATCGCGAGTTAGGTTGCCGGTTACTGAGACGTTGTTGAACTTTGCCATTGCAGTTCCCCCATTGCTGAGTCGAATCGGGTTCGTGGTTTGTCAACCGCGGATGAACTGTAGAAGCGATCCTTGTCAGCCTGTGTCACACGTTACGCGTGTCCAGAACGTGGTCGGCTTACGTCGTAATTCTTCGTGCGACCATCCGCGTGATCAACCGCGTTCTTCGTACATTTGCAAAGGATGCTCTGCGGCGAATGCAGCGCGCGTGACGGCGATCTCGACGGAATTCACGGGGTTGGTCGTCCGCGAGGCGGACGCTATTCTCCCACCTCCGCTTCACAAGGATTTCGCAATGGGTCTGTTTTCAAAGCTCAAGAACGCTCTTTCCAAGACCAAGCAAGTACTCAAGATGAACCCGCGCGATTGGTTTCGCGCGGGTGAAATCCTGGACGACGATGCGTTGGAGCGATTCGAGTCTCGGCTGATTCAGACCGACATGGGTGTCGCCGCCACCACGGAAATCATCGACGAACTGCGACAAAAACACGGCGGGCGGAAAGTCGACATCGATGAGATTTGGAGCACAGTGCAGAATCGACTCAAACTGCTGCTGCGCGGCGAGGGCGACATTCAATACGACGTCAATGACCCGCTTTCGCCGATCAACCGTGCGGAATCGGGAACGACCGTGATTCTGGTTTCGGGCGTCAACGGAGTCGGCAAAACGACATCCATCGCCAAGCTGGCCAATTTCATACAGAAGAACGGCCACAAGGTGGTGCTCGCGGCCGGCGACACATTCCGAGCCGCGGCGGTGGAGCAGTTGACGTTGTGGAGCGAACGCTTGGGTTGCGAAATCGTCAAGAAAGCCAGCGGGGCCGATCCCGCCGCCGTGGCCTATGCCGGCTGCGAACGTGCTGTCGAAACCGGAGCGGATTTTCTGGTGGTCGATACTGCCGGCCGACTGCAAACACAAAAGAATCTGATGGACGAACTGGGGAAAATCGCTCGCGTGACGGCGAAAGTGATTCCGGGCGCGCCGCACGAAAGCCTGCTGGTGCTCGACGCCACGACCGGTCAAAACGGGCTCAGCCAAGCACAAAACTTCTCCAGTGCCGTCGGCAGCACGGGCATCGTATTGTCCAAGCTGGATGGGACGGCCAAAGGCGGAGTCGTGGTGGCCATTCGCCAAAAGATGGGCATTCCCGTGAAATACGTGGGAGTGGGCGAGCAGATCGACGACCTGGAGTTGTTCGATCCGGATAGTTTTGTCGATGCGTTGTTTGAGGGATAGCAAGCAAGAACATGAATTACGAAGCTGAACTTCGCGTCGCCGTGGATTCCGTCAAGCTTGCGTCTCGCCTTTGCAGCCGCGTGCAGAAGGCGATGGCTCCGGATGTGCTCAAAAAGAAGGACCGTAGCCCGGTGACCGTGGCTGATTACGGCAGCCAAGCATTGATCTGTCGAGCATTGGCTGCGGCATATCCAAGCGATCCCGTGATCGGTGAAGAGGACTCGTCAGCTCTCAACGATCCCGAGAACGCCGACTTCATGACGCAGATTCGCTCGCAGATTGAACACGCCGGTGTGACGGCGGACGAGAACCGAATTCGTGATTGGATCGATCGAGGCGGCAGCAAGACCTACTGCGATCGATTCTGGACTCTGGACCCGATCGATGGCACGAAAGGATTCGTGCGGAAAGAGCAATTCGCGGTGTCGCTGGCGTTGCTCGTGGACGGTCGGATTGTCGTGGCCGCGTTGGCCTGCCCGAACCTCCCGGCGATTGACGGCGGATCGGCCGGTATGGTGTTTTCCGCCGTGCACTCGGAAGGCAGTTGGTGCGAGCCGCTCGACGAATCATCCACTCGGCAACCCGTGCGAGTCAGCAACGTTGCCTTACCGGCGGATGCGGCGTTCTGCGAATCGGTTGAATCCGGGCACAGTGCTCACGGCAAGTCCGCTCGGGTCAAGGCGCGGTTGGGAATCGCCAAGGATCCCGTCCGATTGGACAGCCAAGCCAAATACGCCGTCGTGGCGCGCGGCGAAGCCGAAGTCTATTTACGATTGCCCACGCGAGCCGACTATCGCGAAAAAATCTGGGATCACGCTGGGGGTGTCTTGGTTGTCGAAGAAGCAGGAGGCCGCGTCACGGACATCCACGGAAAGGCACTCGAATTCCACCACGGCTATCAATTGGAAGCCAATCGCGGCGTGGTCGTTTCCAACGGTCTTTTCCACGATGCGGTGATCGAGTCAATCGCCAGCGTTTTCGAAGAATGAGCCTGAACCAACGCGTAGGGTGTTGATCAGTCGTCGTCGTTATCGGGCTGATTCTTCAAACGTTCCATCAGCAATCGATTGCCGGTCTCGTTGTATTCCAAGCGGGACATGAACGCTCGCATCAGCATGATGCCGCGACCGCAGGGCTTATCGAGGTTTTCGTCGGCGGTCGGGTCCGGGACATCAGTGACCGCAAATCCGGGTCCTTGATCCTCGATTTCGATGCGTGCTTTTTCGTCATCCACCCAGCAACCGACATAGACCTGCTTTTCCGGGTCCATTCCATTGCCGTGCTTGATGGCATTCACCAACGCTTCTTCCAACGACAACCGCACGCCAAAGACGTCGCGAGCCGAGAATTGTTGTTTTTCGAGAAGGGCGATTATGCGCTCTTGCACTGCCTGCCCTTCGGCGGTGTCGCTCGGAATTCGGACTTCGAACTCTTCGTTGAACGCCATGAGATGATTCACAATGGGCTGAAGACTGCCAATCGCTTCAACAGCGGGTAAGGAATGTGATCTCCAAATTCCGGGCGACTAGAACCCTTCAAGGGCCTTGTCGCGATTCTCATGCATACTGAACAATTTATTCAGCTTCGTGATCGCAAACACCTCGTAAATCTCGGGGCGAATGGTGCATAACCGAAGCTTGCCTTCGGCACCTTTGACCTTTTTGTCCATCGTGATCAGCTTGCCTAACGCGGCGCTGGACAGATACTCGACATTCGAGAAATCCAAAAGAATCTTCTTGGAACCAACGTCATCCACCAGCCCGAATAGCTGGTTCCCGATGATCTGAATGTTGGTTTCATCCAAGATTTTCTTGTCGGTAAAGGTCGCCACGGTGACGTCGCCAATTTTCTCAATGTCCAGTTTTCGGGTGTCGCCACTTGACATCGTCTGCGTTCCACTGAAATGGTTGGAAGTGGGCAAATTCACTAGACGTCAAACGGGATTCGTTCCGATCCGACCTCCAGCATCCGATTTTGATCATCACCCTTTAAGATTGCGATGTCAAGCTTGTTAAAGCTGGTCCAACGAGCGTTTTGTGGGTCGCGAATTTCATCGATTCGTCACCACAAACGCCGCGGAACACACGGTTTCAAGCATATTCGGCGATTGAGACAAGGGATTCCGAGCATCAATTTGAATCCGATACTCGCCGGCAGGTAACGCTTCATCCAAGGTGACGCCCAGAAAGAAATGAGAATCCGTCGCTGGGACTTGCCGATCGTGGCTCCAAACGACGTTGTCCCGAGTCAGCAAAACGCAGCGAAGCTGGAGATCTGGATGGGGTAACATGAGACGCGCGGCGACCACGACGGTTTCTCCCGGAAGAAACCTCGTTGTCTTCCCGAGGGCGCGTCGATTTGCGGTGCTGTCGCCCAAATGGATCGCATGGAAGTACTGGTGGACCGGCGGGTAATGGTCTGTCGTAATAGACAGCAACTCGGCGTGCGACAACCGCTCAAAACCGGACTCGGGCCGGTTACCGAACGCGCCATACGTATCGGTTGAACTTTGCCATGCCAATCCGAAAACCGCGAACAAGGCACCCACGATCACGAACCAACCACCGTTCACGGATTGCCGAGCCAGCGTTCGCAGCCAAGTCCATTCACGGATTTCACCGCTTCCCGAAATTCGATTCATCGCGGTCAGTCGCTGGAGGTCATCTTCGTTCGTAAACGAGACCAACGCCGCCAACATCACGGGTGAGAACCCGTCCAAACGCATCGTGAGAAACAGCCCGATGTGAAAAGACGCGGCCAACAGCAAGCCGATTCGTCGGGTCCGACGCCCAAACAGCAGCACCGGCAAACACACTTCCAGCATGGTCGTGGCCACACCCATGATGGCCAGCAACCGAGGAAAGTCGGCCAGACGATGCCCGATGACGGGCCGGCCCCAACGCTCGTCGAGCAGTGAAAACTCCAGCAATTCACCGTTGAAGAAGTCCGGCATGTGGAATTTTGTGATGGCGGCTCCCCAGTAAATCGAGAGCAGCAACACATGCATCAGCCGCCGCGATAGTTCGGGCGAAAGCGGCGTGGACAACGCATGCCCCGAATTCAAACATCGCTGCATCGCGAATCGCCGATCCAGCGACCAAACTGCGTCACACCGGGTGAGTGCCAGCAGCAACAACAGATGGATCGAGATGACGGTGTCCTTGCGGAGCGTGAGCGGATAGTCGATCAGGCTCAGCACCACCAAGATCGAACCGACCGCCGCAAGTGATGCTCTCGTCCACCAACCGGCAAGCGATGTGATCAAGAAAAACACGTACAGCGTGTGAATAATCACCGCCTGCGCCGGAGAAAACGCCGCCAACAGCGACTCGGAGATTTCCGGAAGCGGCGAGAAATGTCCCACATTCGAATACAGCTCGACGCAATACGGCCAGTGTCGCAGCGCGTCCACCAGCAAGATCGAGCACAACACGATTCGCAGAACGGCCACCGGTCGAGGACTTTCGCGTCCCAGGAGCAGCGATTTCATGGTTCGCCTTTCCGGTCGGCATTCCACAAAATCGCACCTTGGGGATCGACGGTCGCCGTGTCCAGGACTCGCGAATAGCGGGCATCGAGATCGATGGCGGGCAGGTATTGGGGTTGGCGATCGGCGTTGGATCGAGCCGGCCAGAATTGTTCAATCACGATGATTTGCACGAGTGGATCGGACGGATGGAGTCGCCGATAAATCTCGTGCTCGCGTTGGATGGCCGACTGATACAGCAGTTTGGCTTGGCCGTTTTGATAGCCGGGAAATAAGTCGAGACGGCTGATTCCGCCCGGTCGCGTGCTGAAACGTTCTCGCGGTCCCGGATAGAGTTGTACGCCCTTGCCGGAACTCGTTTCACCCACCACATACGTCCGGTGCGACCACGTCTCGTAACCCGGAAACATGTCCCAAGTCCAGAAGTAGTTGGGACCGACGGTGACCTTGCCTCCCATCGCAAATGTGACCAAGTGCCATCCGGAATACCCCGCATAAAGCACGCCGATTGCAATGATCGCCTTCTGTCCGATCGTCGCCATGAGGCCGCCCGAAAGTTGGTTTGAGAATGCACCGGTCCGAGATTTCACGTGCTCGTTTCGCCGAACAACACGCGGTATAACGTCTCGCCCCACGGACACAATCCTCTTGTGAATCGGCGAGCGATGGAATTTCGAGGACTTGGTCAAACCGGATTGCAACTTCCCGTTGTCAGCTTCGGCGCGTCGTCGCTGGGGCAAGAATTTCGCAACGTCGACATCAACGAAGCGTTGCGGTCCGTGCATGTGGCCCTCGACTGCGGCATGACGTTTATTGACACGTCACCGTTCTACGGGCGAGGCATGTCGGAAGTAATGCTGGGAATCGCGTTGCGCGACATTCCGCGAGACCGCTACCTGTTGGGCTCGAAGCTCGGTCGCTACGACGCGGCGCATTTTGATTTTTCCGCCAAGCGAGTCGAAGAAAGCGTGGACGTCAGCCTGCATCGTATGGGCGTCGACCACTTGGACATCATCCTGTGTCACGACATCGAATTCGTCGAGATGTCGCAAATTGTGGATGAAACTCTGCCCGCGCTGCGACGCATCCAAGAACAAGGCAAAGTGCGGTTCGTCGGGATCAGCGGCTATCCGATGCACATCTTCCGCTACGTTTTGGATCGAACGGACCTGGACGTTGTGCTGTCGTACAACCACTACACCTTACAGAACACGATGTTCGGCGACTTGGTGCCGTACCTGAAGGACAAGCAAGTCGGCATCATGAACGCGGCCCCGTTTTCGGCTCGGCTGCTCACCAACGCACCGTTGCCACCCTGGCATCGAGCCACCGACGAAGTGCGATCCATCTGTCGCCAGGCGTCACAACATTGCGAACAGCACGGTGTCGATATTGCTCAAGTCGCGCTGCAGTTTTCGATCGCCAATCCGGACATGACCACATGCATCACCGGCTCGGCGAATCCGGCTCGCGTCGCTCATTGGGCGAAATGGGCCGAGGAACCGCTGGACGGACAACTGCTCAGCGACGTCCAGGCCATTTTGAAGCCGATCCAAAATTGGTTTTACACCGAAGGTCGACCCGAGAATAACGACCCAAAGGAATCCTGCAGCTAACGACACCGGTCGCTGAACGAGAAAGATCGTAGGCGATTTGCCGTCTAGTCTAGTCCTTAACCCAGCGAGACTAATTTACAAGAAGTAGCAAATAGATGGAACTCATTCGTGTTTTTGC
>JAQBZS010000364.1 GCA_027622115.1 Planctomycetota bacterium
GCCACTGGCTCTGCCAGTGCTTGAGCGGATGACCGACCCATGAGCAACGGGCCACACGACCACGCTCGATAAATCGTCGGGCGCCATACGGCATTCCCCGTGATGACTCGTCTTCGTGATGGAAATGT
The DNA here is from genome assembly GCA_027622115.1 of Planctomycetota bacterium. Taxonomy (GTDB): domain Bacteria; phylum Planctomycetota; class Planctomycetia; order Planctomycetales; family Planctomycetaceae; genus JAQBZS01. The sequence continues at coordinate 129 of JAQBZS010000364.1, forward strand.
CTATTTCGTTCCCACAAACGTGGCGTGCGCGGCGGTCGACTTCGATTTGACTTCCGCATTGCCGAAGCGGAACGAACGCGCCTGTGCGGGACGACCCAAAAGCGTGGTCTTGGTCAGCTTGGCCGCAACGCCGATCCCGATGTAAGGACGACGAATATCGAACGGATTCGCCTGCAAGAACGCCTTCCATTCCCCAAGCCGCGTCTGCGTCTGCAAGATGCCTTTGACCATCCCGGGATCGGTCAGCATCCCCATGTCGTTCGGTCGCCCCACGAAGATCGCTCCGATCAAGGCGTCGTCCTGCCACAAGTACTTGCGATACACACTGCCGCCGGGATTCGAGATGACGGTCACGTCGGTTGTGTCCGAACTCCATTGACCGAAACTGGAATTCTGCAATCCGCAGACATCCAGGATGTTCATCGACAAGCTGCCGGGATAATGGACGACCTGCCCGGCCATGTTGGCTCCGGCGATGCGACCATGATCAACGGCCGTCGGTTGAATCGAATGAACTTCTCTTGCGTCGCTGCCCAACACCGGCCCCTGAGCCACATCGCCACCGCAATAGATGTCGGCCACGTTGGTGAGCATCCGATCGTTCACCAAGATCGCCTGGTCCACCTCGATACCGGTCCCGTCGATGAGTCCCGTATTCGGCTTGATGCCGGTGGCCACGATCACGACGTCGGCGGACAGCGCCGTGCCGTTATCAAGCTGTACGCTTTTCGACCCGTCATCCGCTTCCGTGATTCCGGTGACTGTCACGCCGCAATGCACGGCCACGCCTTTCCTAGCAAGCCACGACGTCACGATTTCCGCCGATCCGTCATCCAACATTCGCGGCAACACTTGAGATTCGCGTTCCACGACCGACAACTGCCAGCCCCGCTTGTGCATGGCGTTGAGCATGATGAAGCCAATGAATCCCGCGCCGATCATCAGTACTCGCGGAGTCTTGCCGGCAGCATTCGCGGCCGTGAGCAGAGCTTCCGTGTCGGCCAGCGACCACAGCGTTTGCACCCCCGGCAGATCGGCTCCGGGAACCGGCAGCCCAACCGGCGACGAGCCTGTCGCGATCAACAAGTCGTCATAATTCAGATTCGAGCCGTCACACAGCGTGACGGACTTCGCGGTGGCGTCAATGGCGGTGACTCGGCTGCCGATGCGAGTTTCCACGCCATGCGACGTGAAGTAGGCGGCATCACCCGTGTGGGTGCGTTCGCGTGAAATCTGACCGGACAACCAATAGGGCAACGCCATCCGGGAGTGCGCGGGTTCGTCGCTGATCAGCGTGATTCGCGACTCGCCATTGTCGATCTGGCGAATCGTCTCGATGGCATTCGTTGCGACGGGGCCTCCGCCAACGATCACGTGATGCTTGCTCATTTCAGGCCTTTCGATTCGGGCGTGGATGTTGACGGTTTAATGATTGATGGCGGTGAACGATATCAAAACAATTCGGGAATGGGCTCGGCATCGATCAGTCGAATCGGCCGACTCCCCGGACCGGGCATCATTGTTGTTTCCAGATCGATGCCCATGCCTTGATAGATCGACGCGATCACTTGTGGCGGCTTGACGGGACGCTCGTGCGGAGCCGCGCCAATCTTGTCGGTCGAGCCGATCACCTGTCCGCCGCGAATGTTGCCTCCGCACAGGAAGTTGCTCCACGCCGGCGGATAGTGGTCTCGACCGCCGCGTGCGTTCAACTTCGGCGTGCGGCCAAATTCGCTCAACACCGCAATCACGGTCTCTTGCAACAGACCTCGCTGATCGAGATCGTCCACCAACGCCGTAAACGCCTGGTCCAATTGCGGACAGAGCAACTGCTCGTAGTCCAGATAAGTGTTGTTGAGGCTGCTGCCGTTCGCGTGCATGTCCCAACAGGCGATGTTGAACACGGTGTCGAAGTGATTCACCGTCACGTATCGCGTGCCGCGTTCCACCAGACGTCGAGCCATCAAACAACTCTGACCCAGCGTATTGCGGCCGTAGCGGTCCCGAGTCTTGTCGGATTCCTTTTCCAAATCAAAAGACGCCTTGGCCTCGGGCGACGTCAGCAGGTTGAATGCGCGAGCGTATGCGGTGTCGCGCTGCACCGTCGTCGAGTTGGCCGAGCGGCGTTGGATGTCGTCGATCTGCCGCAGCAGATTGCGGCGAGCATTGATGCGAAATTCGGTCTGGCCCGCAGCCGGTTTCAGATTTGAAACTTCGAAGTTGCTGCGAGCCGGATCCGCGCCGAGGAAAAACGGCTCGTAGGCGCTGCCGAGGTAACGGGCTTCTTGGCCGTTGATCGACGGTCCACCGGTGTTGCCGATCTTGGCAGGCAAGATCACATTCGGCGGCAAATTGGTCTTTGGCCCGAACACGCGAGCCACCACCGAGCCGACGTGGGGTTGTTGATTGTCGCCGATGGCATCCTTACCCGTCATCATCCACCGCGAACCATTCGAATGTGCGGTTCCGGTCTCATGATGCAAGCTGCGAATCAACGACACCTTGTCCATCATGCGGGCCATCAGCGGAAAGTGTTCGCAGATGCGGATGTCGGCGACGTTGGTCGAGATCGGCTTGAATTTCCCGCGAATATCGCTGGGGGCATCGGGCTTGAGATCCCAGGTATCGAGGTGACCGGGCGAACCGACCAAGAACAGCGTGATGCAGTTCTTGATCTTGGCTTTCGAGTCGTCGAACGCCCCGGCTTCATCGAGTCGCATCAGATTCGGGAGCGTCAACCCCGCCAGCCCCGTGCTGCCCGCCTGCAAGAAACTGCGGCGATTGAGGCCGCTACAGTCGGGAACGGACGCGTTTCCAAGATGCAGCATGAATTGGCTCCGTGAGTGGATGATTGCACGGTTTGCAGGCGAACTCGACAAATTCCGGAGTCACTTTCCTTTCACCGCCAGAAACTGCTTGTTGTAGACGTCGCCGACTTTGGCTTCAGCCGTGGTGCCGTTGTGAAAGTACATGCCGTATTTCAAGTTCAGAGTCTTGCCCTGCTTGATCGTCACGGGATCTGACGGGCTCTTGCCGCGAGTGTAGGCGCTCTCGCCGAATGGGCTGACTGAAAACAGTCCGTAGTTTCGCACGTGATATCGCGAAGGGCGGAAATTGCTGGGATGGTCCATGATCGCCACGCCATAGGTCTTGCCATTCACCGGCCCGTAATAGTCGACCCAGGCCGTCCGCTTCCCCCAACATTCGACGGATCCCTCCAGCCCATCTGCGTTGGCGACTTTGCCGCCTTCTCTTTCACGCATGGAGTTGGTCATGCGAAAACCAAACAGCCCTTCCTTGGTGTCGCGAAAAATGACGTCGTGACCAGGGGCGACGAAGGTGATGTTGTAGACCAGCAACCGATTCGGATGGATCGTGATCGTGGTCTTCTCGGTCACGACCAACTCCCCGTCCAAGTTTCGCCACTCGTTAACGACGTCGAGCACACCGACGCCGCCGGACGTCTTGGCCTCGCTCTTGGTGTTGACGATCTTCCCTTTTTCGGCCCAGAACTTAATCTCGTTGACCTCATCGACCGCCACGAAGACGCCCTTGTGGTGCGGATGATCCTCGGGCTTCTCAAGCGGGCGACTGAGAATTGTGCCGTCCGCCGCTCGCACGGGCGAAAAGAACGGCTTGGGAAGATCCTTGCCGTTGTTGTACACGGCAAACGGACTGCCATCGATTGTCACCAAGATGCCGCCTTTGACGTCCTTGAAAGAAACGGCTTTGTCCCCCGCGTGAGACAGGTTGACGGCGACGAATCCAAAGACGATTGCAAGAACTGATTTCACGACAGTGCTCCTCGGTTGAAATTGCGGCAGGTGATTTCGGACTCCAACGAACCGACCCATGGTGACTTGGTGCGGCGTATGATGGAATCTTCGCGCGCAAGCGGCAACGCGCAACGGCCATTCGCCACCGCGCGATCGCCTTGAAGTCCTCAAACCGAAAAGACTCCGACCCCGTTTGCACGCTGGACTGACCGCGTGCATGGCATCGCATCGGCGTTTTTCGCTGCTATGCATCCGAACCAAGACGCGCTAAGATCGCTCTCCCCCCCCCTGTGAGCACCGCTTCGCTCTGTGCCCCACCTCACCTCAATCCCACCAATTGCTCTCCCAATGGATGACTCAGACGGTTCGAATTCGCTCGCTTCCCGCCCAGTGTACTTGACTGCGCCGGCAACGGATCACATCTACGACCAAACGTTTTGGTTGATGTATTTGGCGAACTGCGTCCTCGTGACCGCGAATGTCATGACGTTCCGCTTTGCCGAATTGGTGCATCATCTGAACGGCACGGAGCAATTGGCGGGTACGATCGTCAGCGTGGGTGTCTTCGCGGCGTTGACGGTTCGCTTATTCTTGGGACAGGCCATCGACCGCTATGGGGCTCGCCGAATTTGGATTGCGGGTGCGGTTGCATTTGTGACCGGCTGTGCATTGTTCATCGGCTTGGAGTCGCTGACGTGGCCGATCTATGTGGCCCGAGCCCTGTTCGCAATCGGACTCGCCGTCATCTTTACGTGTTCGACGGTGAAGATTCTGCATCACGTGCCGCCACACCGACGAACCGAAGCGCTCGGCAATCTCGGCAGCAGCGGATTCGTGGGATTCATCATCGGTTCGCAAGCTGCGGATTGGGTCTTCTACGCCACGCCCAACGCGGACGAATGCTTTCGCTGGTTGTTTGGCGGCGCGACACTGCTCGGTGCCGTCAACTTATTGACCGTGGCCTATTTGAGTCGCAACGACACCCACATTCGACCCGCGGAAACACCGTCGGCCATTCGTTTGGTATGGCGGCATTGGCCGGGGATCGTGGCCTTGGTCGGCCTGACGATGGGTTTGGCGTTTACGACGACCAGTGTGTTTCTAACGCGATTCGCCACATTCCATGAGCTGCGCGGCATTGGAACTTTCTTCACGGTTTATGCCGTCTCGGCCTTCTTCTTCCGCATCCTAGCGGGTCGCTGGTGCCATACGATCGGTCGGCATCGGATGATTCTGGCCGGGCTAGCGGGACATGGGATCGGCATGTGTCTGTTGCCGTCCGTGCGATCGGAACTCGGCTTCCTGCTGCCGGCGATGTTTAGCGGATTCGGTCACGCCCAGTTGTTTCCAGCCGTGGTTTCGTTGGGGACGGAGCGATTTCCCAAGGAGTACCACGGCACCGGAGCCACTTTAGTGCTGGGCCTGTTCGAATTCGGCGGCATCGTGTTTGCCCCGTTGATGGGTTCGGTCATCGACGCCTTCGACGGAGTGGGCTTTTCGCAGATGTACTACTCTTCGGCCGCTTTTGTCTTCGTCGTCGGCTTGGTCTACTGGATCGGCGCTCCAGCACACGACACGACAATGGCAACGATCGCCTTAGAGACAGCCGCGTCGGATGCGCCAAGTGATAGCAATTGGCTCGATTCAGCGGCTGCGTCGCGAATGGAAAATGTTGACTCGGATCAACCACTGCGTCCGGAATTGGTCACCGCCGAGTCATAGATGGGCAATCACAAAGGGAAAGCGATTCACTATGTGCAACACCAGCCCGACTCAATGAGCTGCGTCCCCCTTGGTTTTCGCCGCTGCAAGTTCCGACATCTGTCGTGCCTCAGGACACAGGCTTCAAGCCTGTTGAACGGAATTCGCGACACCCGGAGTGACGCATGATTCCGGTAGACGTCGCAGTAATGCCTCCGCTGTCAATCGAACGGACTGCTCCTGATGCATGAGATACTGCGGAAGAATCCATGCAAAGGTTTTGGGGTTCCTGCGAGTTCCAAACTCAAGAGCGTAGACCAAGTGGTACGCGTCAAGAGAATCGGATTCATCAAGTAGCCGTTCTATTACATCTGCGGAAACGACGACGTTCGAGTCGTAGACCAGCGGTTCCATGTACTCGATCAGCTCTGTTCCCGATAGCTTCAGGAATCGTTCGTAGTCGAAGGTCTTAAGTTTGGCCATTTGCAGCTTTCGTCGCTTCGTTGTGGAAGCGGTGTACGTAAACTTCTCCATCCTTCAAGACGGCAGGCCACTTTCGGGCCACTTCGCCCGACGGAATTCCAAGCGGTATGACGGCTTTCACACCTTCTCCCAGTGTGCGCGAAACGACGGGCGGTGTCACGGTCTGTCCCTGATCCGAATCGCCATTCGTTGATCCTTTTGGGCGCACAAATAACAAGGATGGTATCGTACTGACATACTGGACGAATGGACTGAATTGCGAGTGACCGCGAGCTGATTCTTATCGCGAAGCCTAAAGATGGCCGCTCGAAAATCGCATTGGCCGCGAAGTAAGGTCCGGGGCGGCGCAGCGACGGAAGTTGATTGTTTCAAAAAAACGCGACACATTTCCGATGCAGCGCCGATCTACTGCTTGCAGCCGTCGAATCGCAACTTCGGACAACGAGAGTTGCTCGCGTGTCACACCACTCCAACGGACAAGTTCTCTCCGAAGCGGAGATCGTGCTCGGGCTTCGGTCCGGATGCCCGGTTGCTTGGGATGCGCTGTGCGATCGCTTCGGGAATCGTGTCTGGGCGTTTCTGGTGCGACTGGTCGGGGCGAATGAGGACGTTGTCGGTGATCTGTTTCAAGAGACATTCCTGGCCGCGTTTCGGTCCGGTCGGAATTTGAGGGTCGAGGGGACTCGGCTTTGGAGTTGGTTGGCTCAGATCACTCACAACTTGGCCGCCGATCATTGGCGACTTGTCTATCGAGATCGGCGTTACGGACGCTTGCCGACCGAAGCGCGTGAGGCGTTCGCCACGGATCTCGAAGACCCCGTGGCGCGCGTGTTTCAGGGCGAGACGGTTGCTGCGGTGCGCGGTGTGCTCGCCGGCATGGCGAGCGATGCCGTGGCGGTGCTGGTGGCCAAATACGTGGATGGTCATTCGGTGGCGCGAATCGTCGAGGAGTTCGGTGGGACGACGGAAAGCGTGCGGTCGCGGATCGCTCGGGCGCGGCGAGATTTCAAATCGCGGTTCGATCGCTTGTCCGCCGAGCGGCAGTCTATGTCCTAGACCCCCCGCCTGCTT
>JAQBZS010000365.1 GCA_027622115.1 Planctomycetota bacterium
TCCAAGGAATCAGAATCGATTAGCACTCGCGTGGCTCGCCAAACAGCCTCCGGGCGTGATCCGAAGCCGTGGCTAGTGGAACTACCCTTAAATAGCAAAACAATCGAGACCCCCTTCCCATTGTCTACCACAACAATTTAGAAGGGAGTCCCGATGGAAGTCCGAATGGAAGCGGATGGTCCGCTGATCGGAAGCCCACGCGCCGTCATCGACAATTTCGCACAACAAAGCAAAATCGAGCAATCCCAACAACGCCGTGCAGAGAAGGTTGCGACTGCCATGGAATGTCGTTGCGTGCAATCGCTCAAGAGTCCTTTCATGCGGTTTCTCCCCCACTTTGCGATCCTCGTCCGGCAGCGAGTTAATGCCCCACCTCGAAATAGACCACATCGTCCGCGAGTCGGATGTTTGACAGTCGCACGTGGTCGACGACGACTTCGGTCTTCCCAGGCTGCGGCCAGGCGATCCGGTGTGGCTCGGCGACAAGCCCGCGACCCAGTGGCGGCAGTCCATGCGCGGCGAGCAGCTGCAATCTTGTCTGTGGCGCCGTTGGTTTGTCGTTTGGTCCCACACGGATGACGGCCAATCCTGGCGAAGGCAGATCGGAATGAAATCCCTCGCGGCGGCGATTCTCGATCAGGATGTATTCGCTACCGTTCGGCTTCAACAGAATGCGGTACGCCTCGCCCTCACCGAACGAGATCGGTCGCAGCGCGAGTTTCTGAGACTGGCTCGGATCGACAACCGCCGGCTTCACCCAGCCAATAACCAGCTTGCACCACGCACACATATGAAACGGTCGATGTCGACCGGATGGTTCGCTGCCGTGCGTGCCCTTGGCCATCAGGCACCACGGTCCGATCGGATTCGCGGTGGCTCCCAACCCGTACTTGTCGTTGACTCCGAACGTGTGTCCCATCTCATGACAAGCCACACCGATCGCAGCCATTTCCCCTTGATGAAACTCGCCATCTTGAAGGCAGCTTTGCCAGGAAACTCTTTCAGCGTCAGCCGCATCGGCCAGAGGGCACTTGTGCGGCGAACGGTGTTGCCGGCCCAGATCAACGCCAAGCCGTCGTATTTGTTGAACACGTCGGCTCCATGCTTTCGGCGAATGGCCAACAGCAGCTGATCTTGCAACACGCTCGATCCGAAACTCGCGTCGCGATAGTCGCTGTACGTTCCCGGAAGCTCGACCCAATCAAAGACCTTTCCAGTCACACGCAATTGGCCGTACGACATTTCGTCGTAGAAGTCGCGCAGGCTGCCATAGACGCGCTGGCCGGTGGCGGATGTCGATGTGTAGTCGTTCTCCGAGAAGAAGGCTTTGCCAAACTCCGCCGCGTCGATCGTGTGTCGCTGATCCTTCCATTCACCGAGCAGGAAATGTGAAAAGGTGACAGGCACCAAATGTGGAGTAAATGCGACGTCTGCGGCGTTGTTTTGTCGCTCGTCTTCCAGGCAGCCGTGTTGACGATGTTTACCTAAACTTGTCTGTGGGCGTGTGTCGTGCGCACCAATGGGGTTGCTTTGGGCCGTTCAGCACCACGAAGGCCGCGAGTCACCCTCGGTGCACTGCATGATCTCGCCGCACTTGGCACTTTGATTCGAAACCTTCTCGGCACGCGACTCGTTCTCGGACGCCGCGACAGGAGTGGTCGCGTTCGGGTTGGCCGGTGGTGGCACGAGTTGTTCGCACTGCTCAAGGTATCGGTCGTGGTGGTAGTTGCTGTATCCACCGTGTCGTCGGCTTTGCGTGTAGCCCTTGGGCAGGTTGTGCAGCGACCACCGGTGGACAAACTCGACGCCGGACAGCACATAAGGCTCGGATTTCCGAGACTTGCCGCCGGGTGTCGTCCCAGCGAGTGGTTTCGAACGAGACATACATCGCTTCTTCGCAGGCTGGACGTATTCCCCAAAGACGCGGTCTTCGCGTCACTCGATTTCCGCGTCGTCGGATTTCGTTTCGAGTTCGCGCAGCCAATAAGCCGCGAGCGACTTGATCCCGAAGTTGGTGTCCTTGGACGATTGCTTGAGTGCCGCGATGACGGCAGGCCGCTGTTTGTCGCTGGCGACCCGGACAAGCACTTTAAGGGCGAGCTGCCGCGTTGGTTCCAGGATCCTCGGGTTCTGCATGACACCAATCAAACTTGGCACGGCGTCGGACGCCTCCTTGCCAAGCGCATCCAGCGCCGTGACGGCGCGGTGTTGGACGGTGCGATCTTTGTCGGCGAGCGTCTTCATGAGATCCGGCACGGCCAGCTTTGCTTGGGGACCAATGGCAGCCAGCGCATCTGCGGACTTTGCTCGCACGGTGGGAGATTCGTCCCGCAATGCCGTGGTTAGCAAGTTGACTGCCGCTGGTCCGATCTGTCCAATCGCTGTCGCCGCCGCGCGGGCGAGTTGTTCGTCTCCGCTCGAGAATGCCGCGATAAGAGTCGGCGCTCCTGCGAGTCCGATCTCGCCAAGCTGCTTGGCCGCGCCCATCCGGAATGATGCATCGTGAGAATCGTCTTGAATCGCGAGCTTCAACGCGGGCAGGTCGCGTACGGTCGGACGATCGACTCCTTCCCTGCAAGCGGCTTCTTTGTCGAGAGTTCGCAGCGCGTGCGCCGCGTCGATCCGCAACGCGTGGTCAGCGAGCGCCTTGACCAACTCCTGATTGGCCGACTTTCCGATGGCAATCACGCTGGTCAGCGCGGCCTGACGGACGCGTGCGTCCGCGAACGACTTGACCAGTTTCGCGACTGCGACGTGGGCTGCCAAACCGATTTGTCCCAATGACGTGGCCGACCGCAGGCGTACTTCGACGTCTTTGTCCGACAGTCCATCGATCAGCGATTTGACCGCGATTGACTTCGCATTGGTCTTGGCGGAAACGATTCGCCCGAGTGCACGTGCCGCCGCGCCGCGTTCTTGTGAGTCCGCTGCTTCTGAAAGGATTCTTGCCAGTCGGACGACCGCTAGATCCGCGTCCGGGCCGATCTTCCCGAGCGTATGACTGGCCCAGATACGGACTTCAGACGACTCTGAATCCAGCGCGCGAACGAGGGCGACGACCGACCGCCCCTGCATCGCGATCAGGGCCTTCGATGCGCCGAGCTGAAAATTGGCGTCGTCCAGGTAGTCGATGAGAGCGGGAATGTCGGCCGGAGTTGGCGACGCGAAAATGTCTCCGGCTTCCGTTCGGGCTGCAAAGAGAGCAAGCAGTGTCAGACACAGGACGCGAGATGTCATGACCACAGCTCCTGAATTGGCGTCCCGTTTTGGACAATCATCACCGGACGGCCGTCGCGAGTGTGGTACTCCTTGTGTGGGTCGATGCCGATCGCGTGGTAGAAGCTCGCCGCAGCATCGTCGGGTGAATACGCGTCGGTGGTGGGCTCGGCTGCCGTCTTGTCGGTTTCGCCAATGATGTTGCCACCGCGAATGCCGCAGCCGGCGAACAGCATGCTCATGGCTCTCGCCCAATGGTCACGGCCGGCTCCCATGTCGTTGATCTTCGGCGTACGGCCGAATTCCCCGGTACACCAGACGACCGTGTTCTCCAGGAGGCCGCGTTCGCTGAGGTCTTCGATCAACGCCGCGAGACCCTGGTCCCACGGTGGCAGCAACGTGTTCTTGAGATCGGTGAAGTTGTCCCGATGCGTGTCCCAACCGCCGGTGTAGATCGAGACGCATCGCGTTCCCGCTTCGACGAGTCGCCGAGCCAGCAAGCATGACTGGCCGAACGAGTGGCGACCGTACTTGTCTCGAAGCTGGGCCTGCTCTGAATTCAATTCGAAGGCTTTGCGGACGGCCGTGGATTGCAGGATTTCGAACGCCTGCTCGTACGACCGATTCATTCCGGTCAGCTCGGGGTTTTGCACGTCGACGCCGGCAAACGCGGTGTCCACCTTCGACAAAAGTTGCTTCCGTTTCTCCAATGCAGCCAGCGTTGAACCAGCCGGCGTGGCAAGTGCTCTCACGCTGTAGGTCTTCGCGTTTGGATCACCGAGCGCCGTGAACGGCCCGTGGGCCACGCCGAGATAACCAGACGAATACGTCGCCGAATTGCTGCCACCGCCCGGAAGCAGCACGTAATTCGGAATGCCCTTTGGAGCATGGTGCTCCTTGGCGACAACCGCTCCGTAGTCCGGATATTCGAGCGACGGAATCTTGCGGTTCCCGGTTTGGAGATATCGCTGCCCGGGACTATGCGCGCCTTGTGTATGCGACACACTTCTGAGCACGGCAAACTTGTCGACTTGCTGTGCCAGATACGGCATGTGCTCGCACACGCGATAGCCTGGGACGTTCGTTTCGATCGAAGCGAACTCGCCTTTCATGTCACCCGCATCCGGCTTCAAGTCCCACGTGTCGATGTGAGACTGGCCGCCGGTCAAGAAGATGACGATCGCGTTGCGGCCCTTCGTCGGCGAGCCCTCGGCGGCATCCAACCGCAACATTCCCGGAAGGGTGAGGCCACAGCCCAATGCGCCGATCTGTAACGCGTGACGACGTGAAACTGAGTGAGTCTTGAGCGACATGACATCGGCTCCGCGTGATTGGCTGGTTGTCGGTCGGATATTGAATGAAGTCGATTATCGAATGAACAAGAACTCTCGGACGTTGAGCAAACTCCACAAAACGTCGCGCATCCCTTCTGCTCGGGATTCGCAACTTAGGACGTGCTGCTCCTGAACTTTCCGTTCACTCTGCGTCGGAAGCCGCGACAGCGCCGCGAGGTACAGTTCGTCGATAACCTTCCCGTTGTCCGCAGTCGACTTCATCAGCTTCGCGAGTCGACCGGACGGGTTGTTGAGCTTGGTGATGATCTCGGCGTCGTTGACGAGGTACAAAGCCTGAGCCACCGATGGCTCGTTGGAACGCTCGCAGACGCAGGTCTTTTCGCGAGCCGGTCGCCCGAAAATCTGCATCGGATAACCCGAGCGACTCATCGAATAACGCACGGGAGGACTCGCCTGTCCCACGGCTCGTTGCGGCCGATCCGCCGGCAGCCGACCGTAATCGGCTTGGACGCCGGTGGCTTGCGAGATCGCATCCATCAGCACTTCCGCCGGCATGCGGCGCAATCGAGCGTGCGAGAAGTTGCGGTCGTCGAGCCGATTGGAATCGTTCGGTTTCCAGGACAGTTGATACGTGCGGCTGTTGAGGATCGTCCGATGCAGGTGCTTCAGGTCGAAGTCACTCTCGCGGAAATCCTTCGCCAACCATGCGAGCAACTGCGGGTTGGACGGTGGGTTTCCCAAGTTGAAATCGTCCGGCGGATCAACGATGCCGACGCCGAAATACTGTGCCCAAATGCGATTCACGATCGACGGCGCGAAGTACGGATTGTCGTCCGCGCGCATCCATTCCCACAGTTTGACTCGCGGATCAGGCCCGCCCTCTTCGTACGTCAAAACGTCGCCGCCGAGAATCTTGGGCGGCACCTTTTTGATCGTGCCGGCAAAGCGCCAGTGGACTCCCGGTTGCAGGTCTTCGTCGCCGTAGCCTCGCGGAAGCTTTTTCTCTTCCTTCCCGGTTTTGGGATCGCAGGACCGAGCCAACATGAACACGGACTTGAAGCCATCGAAGTCCTTCTGCGTCCAGCGGTCGAAGGGATGATTGTGGCATTGAGCACATTCGAGCCGCAGTCCGAGAAACGAGTTCGCCGTCTGCAACACCAGCGTGTCCGGCGATCGGCGTTCTACATTGATCCAGTACAAATCCAGCGTTTTGCGTTGGGCATACGTGCCATCGTCGTAGTTGTAGCGACCGGACGTCTTGTGCTTCACCACGCGGACTTCCTCCAGATACTCCTCGCGAGTGCGTCCGTCGAGACTCGTGGCACACACGAATCCGTACACGAAGTCGTCATACGGAACGTTGCGGCTGAGCTTGTCTTCAATCCACTGTTGCCAGACCCAGTTCCATTGCTGCGGGCTTCGCGAGATGTACTTGCCATTCCCCGTCCAGTCCGAAAACTTCATTCCCCAATACATGGCGTATTCGGGGCGATCGAGTAGCTCGTCGATCAGCCGTTGTCGCTTTTCCGGATCGCGATTTTTCAGGAACTTGCGGGTTTCATTCGGAGTGGGCAGCGTACCGATCGCATCCACATAGACTCGCCGCAGGAAGTCGTCGTCGTCGCTCAAGTTCGATGGGTGAATGTTGAGCTTTCGCAGCTTCGCCGAGACGAACTCGTCGATGCGGTTGTGATGCGGAAACGGCGGGAATTCCGCGTTGCCCGCCACAGGGACCAGAACCTGCGTGCTGGCCACGCCGCCCGAATACTGCGCGATGATTGCCGTGTCGCCCATTCGGCCAGCTTGGACGCCGCCGTCGGGCGAGGCCTTGGCGATGGCATCATCGTTGCTCGAGAACGTGGTCAGGCACGTCACGTCTTCCTTGGAACCATCATCGAACCACGCCATCGCTCGCAGGCGGGCCGGCTTGCCGGTGTCGCTGAAAACCAACTCGGCCGGTTGCAACTCGAACCGCACCAGCTTCGAGTCTCGTTTTGGATCGAACTTGCCACCGGCGGCAACCCACCGCCGCAGGACGTTGTATTGCCAGCTATCGACGGCCATTCGCTGACCGCCTTCGTGGTCTTCCTTGGACGACGGCTTGACCAGCAAGAGACTTTGCTCGGGCGACTTCACGTTCGCTCGCGGTCCTACTCCCGACGACTCTTTGTCAACTTCCAATAGTTCCTTCTGATCGAGGTCCGGTTCGAAACCGAACAGGCTCAATCGGAAGCCGCTCTGTCCTTGGAACGACCCGTGGCAGCCTCGCATGTTGCAGCCGAGTTTCGAGAACAGCGGCACAACATGACGCCGGAACTCGGGAGCGGAAGCCGAATCCTTGTCCGCCCAGCGAATACTCGCGGCAGGGATGGACGTGTCGGCGAGGGACGACTCGACGAACGCAAGAATGGCGAGGACGAAAAGCGGGGCGGTCAGTCGCATGCATCTTCTCCACGAATTCGATCGATGCTGGCGTTTGCTCGGAATCGGTGCATTCTCCCCGATCTTCGAAGCAATCACCACACCGGCGGCGCTTCCCGCGGATGTCGGCTGACGGAAGCCTGAATGAGTGGAGCCGCAAGTCTGGCCACCGAGATTACGGTCAGCGTGTACCAACGCAGCTTCGCGATCTATTCTGTCCTC